>CAZZVF010000149.1:0-7560 GCA_964657355.1 uncultured Buchnera sp. | reverse complement strand
CGATGACGGCGGAATCGCCGCGCGCCCGCGGCACCACGTCGTTCGAATAGGACTGCGCGTCGTTTCGGGCTGTATCGGCATCCGTGTTCGCGCGCTGCACGTCGCGGAAGCTCTCGATCACGTCGGCCGGCGGATCGACCTTCTGCAGCTGCACCTGGGTGATCTCAACACCTGTCCCATACTGGTCCAGGATCGCCTGCGTTCCCGTGGTCACCGCCTGCTCGATCGCCGCCCGGCCCTCGGTCAGCGCGGACTGGATGTTGGTCCGACCGACCACCTGCCGCAGCATGCTCTCTGCGGCCGATTTCACCGTGTAGCCGGGATTGCGCGTATTGAACGCAAACGCCGCCGCATCGCTGATGCGCCAGAACACAGACGCATTGATGTCCACGATGTTTTCGTCGCCGGTCAGCATCAGGCTCTCTTCGGCAAGGTCCCGCGGCGGCAGCCCGCGCGCCGGTTCAGTGCGCCCCTCTGGCGAACGCGGCGTCACGTCCGGCTCGTCTGCGGTCGAGCTGCGAAATCCGATCTCCACCCGGTTGATCCTTGTCACCGGCAGCAGCAACGCCGACTCGATCGGCCATGGTGCGTGGTAATTCAATCCAGGCGGCGTCGCCCTGGTGAACGCTCCGAACCGCATGACCAGGCCCTGCTCATCAGGTTCGACGCGGTAGAACCCGGTAGCCAGCCAGATCGCAGCCACCGCAACGACCGCCAAAACAGCAATGCGGCCGCCCGGCATGCCGGAGAAGCCGCCACCCGTCCCGCCGGTCAGCCCGCGCAGGCCGGAACGGACCTGCTCCAGGATCCGGTCGATGTCCGGCGGCAACTGTCCCCCCGACCCGCCACCGCCCGGTCCGCCACCCCCGGGCTTGCCGCCCCAGGGGCCGCCACCCTTGTTGTTGCCCGCATTGTTCTGGGGCGGTCGGCGTGCGCCGTTGCCGCCCAAATTCCAGGGGTTCTGATCCGAGGGCATCGTAGGGGACTACTCCAGGGGCGGTGCCGACGAGGCCGCACGATTGGTAAGCGGCCGGGCGCGCGCCATATGCCGCGACAGAGCGGATAATGACCTTGCTTCCGTGCTTTGCAAGCCGACCAGACCGCCCGCTCAGTGGAACACACAACGGAACCAGCATGAACGACCGCGTAGCTCCCCCGCCCGACGCCAGGCTCATGGCGGCTCTCCGCGCCGTCCAAGCCCCTGACGGGCAGGACATCGTCACCGCCGGCCTGATCGACGGATTGCAGGCCAAGGACGGTCTCGTGCACCTCGCGTTGCTCACCGACCGTGCCCGCGCACCTGAAATGGAAGCCGTCGCCCGGGAGGCCGAGGCGCTGCTCCGCCGCCAACCGGGCGTGCTCAACGCCAGCGTCGTGCTCACCGCGCACCGCCCCGAGCCGGCGCCGGTCCCAAAACATGTGCCCCACACGCCGCATGGCGACCCGAACCTCGGCGAAAAATTCCTGCCCGGAGTGCGCGCGGTGATCGCCGTCGCCTCCGGCAAAGGCGGCGTCGGCAAATCCACGCTCTCAGTGAACCTCGCCGTCGCCCTGGCAGGTATGGGCCTACGCACCGGCCTGATCGACGCCGACATTCACGGCCCGTCCCTCGCACGCATGCTGGGCGTCAACCGCAAACCGGATGTCGAAGACAAGATCATGCAGCCGATCCAGGTCTTCGGCCTCAAAGCCATGTCGATCGGCTTTCTGGTGCCCGAGGATCAGGCGATGATCTGGCGCGGCCCCATGGTCATGGGCGCCCTGTCGCAGATCCTCGGCCAGACCAACTGGGGCGAACTCGACGTCATGGTGGTCGACCTCCCGCCCGGCACCGGCGACGCGCAACTCACCCTCTCGCAGAAAGTGACCATCGCCGGGGTGGTCGTCGTCTCCACCCCGCAGGACATCGCCCTCATAGACGCCCGGCGCGGCGTCGCCATGTTCGAGAAAGTGGGTGTGAGGGTCCTGGGCATCGTCGAGAACATGAGCTTCTTCGCCTGCCCGAACTGCGGCGAGCACGCAGAGATCTTCGGCCACGGTGGCGCCCGCACGGAAGCAGCCCGTCTCGCCGTGCCGTTCCTCGGCGAAGTGCCGCTGCTGCTCGACGTTCGTACCGCAGGCGACGCCGGCAATCCGGTCGTCCTCGCAGCGCCCGAAAGTGCCGGCGCTATGGCCTTCAAATCCATCGCCAAACGCGTCTGGGACGACGTCGCAGCCCGCCTGCCGCCCAGCACGACCGCTATCCGACACTAACAAAACAGGAGCCAGAAACGATGCGCCTACACACCGCCGCAGCAGCAGCCGCAATCTGCCTTGCAACGCCCGCACTCGCCGAACTCAAGGCCGGTGCACCGGCACCCGATTTCTCGGCTGCCGCCACGCAAGGCGGCCGCGCCTACTCCTTCCATTTGGCCGATGCCCTCAAGAGCGGCCCCGTCGTGCTATATTTCTACCCTGCCGCCTTCACCTCGGGCTGCACCGAAGAAGCGCATGAATTTGCCGACGCGGTGGACAAGTTCGCAGCCCTCCACACGACAGTGATCGGCGTGTCGCAGGACGGCCTGGAGAAACTCAAGAAGTTCTCGGTCAGCGAGTGCCGCAGCAAATTCCCCGTAGCCTCCGACAGCGACGGCTCGATCTCCAAATCCTACCAGGCCGTGCTCAGCGGCATGCTCGGCTATTCGAGCCGCACCAGCTACGTCATCGCTCCGACCGGCAAGGTCCTCTACGCCTACTCCGCCATGGACCCCACAGCCCATGTCAGCAACACCATGAAAGCGGTCCAGGATTGGAACGCATCGCACCCCATGGCGCAGTAGTTCGCCCGACGCTCAGGTGCCGTTAGGCTGCATGAATATCGTTCCGGTCGCATACGACAACCAAACCCTGCAGCGTCGCAAGAACATCAATCCCAGCAACCCATCGTAACGAGTCAGCCGCGAATCCTCGACTACCGCGGCCGGCACGTCGCCGAACACCTGCGATCCGAGTTCCAGCCGCGGAAAGATGTGCAGCCGTGCCTCGAAGGCACGGTTGTTCACTCCATTGCCGCCAATTTCCCGGTCTTGCTCGAGGATATCGGGCGGTGCACCGGCCCGGGCAGCGGCGCGCCGTGTGAGGAGCAGTCCAGGCGCTCCGGTATCAAGCGTCAGCTCCAGTGTCGACAGCCCGATCTTCACCGGCACCGATACGTGCCGGAAGGCATCGATCGTCATCGGTGCAGTTGAATACGCGCCCTGAAAATCCGGCTGCACGGTCGCGCAATCCGTCACGCGCCAGAAATCCAGACGCCGCCGCGCGATGTCTATCGCAACGTCGAAATGCACCAGGATGTCGGCGCCGAGCAGCCCGGCCGCCGCACTGCCATCCGCCATGCGCATCGGGAAATCGGCAATCGGTATCCTAGTGTCGGCAAGCGTTATCGAGCCCACACCGAGCCGGTGCACCTCGCCGATATAAAGATGGCTATCCGCGCCGCCGACGCCCTCCATGTCCGACGTGTGATCGAAATCATGCGATATGTTCAACGCGCCCGCGACACTGCCCGAAAGCACCGTCGTGCTGGCGCCCGTATCCACCGCCATGAAATGAGCCGTCCCTTCGATCGTCACCGGCACGAACAACTTGTCCTGCCACAAAGTCACCGGCAACGAAGCAACGTGCTGCATGCTGCAGGCGGCAGATGCCTGAAAGCTTGGGCCGAGGCACAGGCTTGCAGCCAAAAGGGTTGCAACGAGTTCAATCCGCAGCGTCGGCATAACTTCCCACAGGCGCGCAGGTGCAGACCAGGTTTCTGTCGCCATATGCGTTGTCCACCCGCTTAACCGGCGGCCAGTATTTCGCTCCCGTAACCGGAAACGCCGCTTGTTCGCGAGTGTAAGCATGCCGCCACGTACTCGCGCAGACCTCCTCGGCGGTGTGCGGAGCATTGCGCAACACATTATCCACCTTGTCGGCGCGCCCATCCGCAATCGCGTCGATCTCGCCTCGTATGGCAATCATCGCGTCGCAAAACCGGTCGATTTCCGCAAGCGGCTCGCTTTCCGTAGGCTCCACCATCAACGTTCCAGGCACCGGCCACGACATCGTCGGCGCATGGAAGCCGTAATCCTGCAACCGCTTCGCAATATCCTCCACCTGGATGCCGGAGCTCGGCTGAAATCCGCGGCAATCCAGGATACACTCATGCGCGACTGTCCCGCGGGCGCCGGCATAGAGCACCGGATAATATTTCCCCAGCCGCTCTGCGATGTAATTGGCCGAGAGGATAGCCACCTCCGTCGCCCGCTTCAGGCCGGCCGCACCCATCATCCGCACATAGGCGTAGCTGATCGGCAGAATACCGGCGCTACCGAACGGTGCCGCGGCAATCGCACCCAGCCCTGTCGCCGGTCCCGCATCCGCGCGCGCCGGATGGTTCGGTAGGAACGCCGCCAAATGGGCCGCAACGCAGACCGGTCCGATGCCGGGACCACCGCCGCCATGCGGAATGCAGAACGTCTTGTGCAGGTTGAGGTGGCACACATCGGCGCCGATCGCCGCCGGGCTGGTAAGGCCAAGCTGCGCGTTCATGTTGGCGCCATCCATATACACCTGGCCACCGTTCTCATGAACGATATCGCAGATCTCCCTGATCCCTTCTTCAAACACGCCATGCGTGCTCGGATAGGTGATCATCAGCGCGGCCAGTTTTTCGCGGTGCGCCGCTGCCTTGATACGCAGATCACCGATATCGACATTTCCCTCCCGGTCGCAGCCCACCAGCACGATCCGCAGTCCTGCCATCGCAGCACTCGCCGGGTTGGTGCCGTGCGCGCTGGCCGGGATCAGGCAGATCCTGCGCTGCGGGTCGGCGCGCGACTCATGCCAGGCCCGGATCGCCAGCAATCCCGCAAACTCACCCTGGCTGCCCGCATTCGGCTGCAGGCTGACCGCTGCAAACCCCGTAGCCGCGGCAAGCCACTTCGAAAGCTGCTCGATAAGAGCAAGATAACCACGCGTCTGATCGGCCGGGGCAAATGGATGGATGGCCGCGAACCCCGGCCAGGTCACCGGCATCATCTCGGCGGCCGAATTCAGTTTCATCGTGCAGGACCCAAGCGGGATCATGCCGCGATTGAGTGCAATGTCACGATCTTCCAGACGCTTCAAATACCGCAGCATCCCGTGCTCACTATGATGCGACGAAAACACCGGATGCTGCAGGATCGGCGAGGTGCGCAACAACGCGACGGGAATGGATGCCTCGGCGGCTCCAGGCGCGGCCCCGAACAGGCCCAGCAGCCTCTCGATATCGACACGCGTCACCGTTTCATCGAACGCAAGCGAGACTGCGCGACCGTCCAGCTTACGAACATTGAAGCCCGCCGTAAGAGCCCTGGCCACCAAGGCCTCGGCGCCGTCCGGCACGTCGAGCGCGATGGTGTCGAAGAAATCGGCATGGCGCAGGACATACCCGGCGCGAACGGCAGCAGCAGCAACCATGCGCGCCTGCAAATTCACCCGCCGCGCAATGCGCTGCAATCCAACAGGGCCGTGCCAGGCGGCGTAAAATCCCGCAATGACGGCAAGCAGGACCTGCGCCGTGCAGATATTGCTCGTCGCCTTCTCACGCCGGATGTGCTGTTCGCGCGTCTGCAACGCCAGCCGCAGCGCCGGCGCACCCGCCGCATCCCGGCTCATGCCCACCAGACGTCCCGGCATCTGCCGCCGGCACGCTTCGGTCGTCGCGAAAAACGCCGCATGCGGACCGCCAAATCCCATCGGAACGCCGAACCGCTGGGCGCTTCCCACAACCACGTCCGCACCCATCTCGCCAGGCGGCGTCAGCAACACCAGCGACAGAATATCAGCCGTCACGATCGCGAGTGCCCCCGCCTCGTGAGCCGCCGAAATCTCCGCATGAAGGTGCCGTATGGCGCCCGTCGTTCCTGGGTATTGCAGCACGACAGCGAACGGCTCCGCCGCACCGATCGCGCTCGTATCGCCCGGCGCGAACTCCACGATGCTCCAGTCCAGCGCCTTTGACCGCGTCGCGATCACCGCTCGCGTCTGCGGGTGAAGGTCCGCCGCGAGTGCAATGACCGAACTCTTCGAACGCGATACCGTATGCGCCATGGCGATCGCCTCCGCCGCTGCGGTCGCCTCGTCCAGCAACGACGCTTGCGCCACCGGCAATCCCGTAAGATCGGTAACCATGGTCTGGAAGTTCAGCAGCGCCTCCAGCCGGCCCTGCGAGACCTCCGCCTGATAGGGCGTGTAAGCCGTGTACCAGCCGGGGTTTTCCAGCACGTTGCGCAAGATCACAGGCGGTGTGTGCGTGCCATGATAGCCGCAGCCGATCAGCGACTTCACACCAGTCTCGTTCTGCGCAGCGAGCGCCCGCAGTTCCGCCAGAACACCCGCCTCATCGATCGCATCGGGAAGATCCATCGCTCCAGCAAGCCGGATCGCCCCCGGCACGGTGCGCGACGCAAGCTCCTCGGCCGAAGCTTCACCCACGACCCGGACCATCGCTGCAATGTCGCGCGCGTCCGGGCCGATGTGGCGCGACACGAAGGCATCGCGCCCTTCGAGGCCGGCCAGTTCAGCCAACGCATCCATCAAAGCGTCTCCAGATAGGCCTCGTAAGCCTCTTCATCCATCAGCGTCTCGAAGATCTCGTCATCCGCCGGCTCGATGCGCATGAACCAGCCCTCGCCGGCGGGGTCGCGGTTGATCAGCCCGGGATCGTCCACCACGTTCTCGTTCACCTCGGAGACGCGTCCGGCCACCGGCGCGTAGATGTCGCTCGCAGCCTTGGTGCTCTCGACCGTGGCGCACGACTCGCCTTCGACAACTTCCCTTGCAACTTCAGGAAGTTCCGCAAACACGATGTCGCCAAGCGCCTCCTGCGCATGATCTGTGATGCCGATGGTGAGCGTGCCGTCGTCTTCGAGGCGTACCCATTCGTGGTCCCGGGTGTAACGGGTTTCGGCCATGGTTCGAGTGCCCTTTATCGAACGTATCGGTGGGGAACGAAGGGAAGCGGGACCACGCGCGCATGGTCGCGTCGGCCCCGGATCAGCAGGCCCAAAGGTGTTCCGGGTTCTGCCAGATCACGCCGAACATAACCCATGGCAATCGGGCCGCCCAAGCTCGGCGAGAAGCTGCCGGACGTAATTGTACCCGCCTGCGTGCCGTCCTCTGCTTCGAGATCGGTGAGCGCACGGGCCGGCGCTCGCCCCTCCGGCCGTATCCCGACACGGCGCCGCGTCGGCCCATTGGCAAGTTGGTCCGCAATCACCGCCGCACCCATGAAATCGGCCGCCGCGCGACGCCGCCGCGAAATCGCCCAGGCGATGCCCGCCTCCACCGGCGTCGTCAGCATGTCGATATCCTGCCCGTACAGGCACAGCCCGGCCTCCAGCCGCAACGTGTCGCGCGCCGCAAGCCCGGCCGGCGCCACATCCGGTTCGGCCAGAATCAATTCGGCGACGCGCTCGGCATCCTCGGCCGGAACCGAAATTTCGAACCCGTCCTCACCGGTGTAGCCGGACCGGCTGACCCAGCAGGACGCGC
>CAZZVF010000148.1:0-7645 GCA_964657355.1 uncultured Buchnera sp. | reverse complement strand
GCACGGCGCAGCGGCTCCTGCTGACTGGCGCAGGCAGACGACACGATGGCCGTACCGCAGAGCAAGATTGCGGGCGCAAGATTGCACAACGCGAAGAGACGTTTTGTCATGGAATGCACTTTCCGTAAGCAGAGAAAGGAGAGGTCAGGCGCCGGATTTGAAAAGCGACTCACGCGAGGGGATGCGTGCCGCGATGTCCCTGGCGATTGCTTCGGCCTGTTGATGCAGCTGCTGCTGATCATCGCCCTTGCGATAGCCGAACACCACGCTGATCGCTCCGATCTGCCGACCCGCTGCGTCTTTCATCGCGAGTTCGCACTCAAAGCGGTTGCCCTTCTCGTTGACTTCGAGATTCGGTTTGCCGGTTTCGACCACACGCATGTCGTCATCGTCGGCGACCTTGCCGATCCGCCCGATATTGGAAGCGATGATGACATTCTTTGTCTTACCGGGTGGGGTCACATGAAATGCCATGATCTCCACCTTGGGGTGCGCCAAAAGCGCCTGGTCGAGAAGGGTCTGGCCGGCAATACCGGACGGGAATGACGGGTCGAAGGGATACGGCTGGAGGAGGTTTTCGGGATTGGAGATGTGGCGGGCAAGGTCGGCACGAATCTGCTCCGCCTCGATCCGCAGCGTCTCCTTGTCGGTTCCCGGCGCGTAGGCATAGACGGTACCAAATGCACCGATCACATCACCGGAAACATCAAGCAGCGTTTGCTCGACCTCGAAGCGGTCATTCGTCTCGTTCATTTCGAGCTTGATCTGCCCGGTCGTGATGACGTGCATGTCGTCGTCGTCGGCACTCTTGCCGATTCGCCCGATATTGGAGGCGACGATGGGATAATGCGGGTTGGTCTTGGTCGGGCTATGCAAGGCCAGAATGACGACATTTGGATGCGCCAGCAGCATGGCATCAACGAGATGTTGGCCGTAAGTCGCCGTGGGAATGCTGGTGTCCTCGACGGCAGGCTCCATGAGATTGCCGACATGGGAAATGCGGCGCGACAGCTCATCCCGGATACGCGTCGCTTCCGCTGCAAAGCCGGCCTTGTCGTCGCCGGCCTTGTAGGGGAACACGACGCCAAGCGATCCCAGCCGCCGCCGATTGGCATCGAGGAGCGGCAGCTGCACTTCGTAATGATCGCCCGCGGGATTGACCGCCAGCAGCGGCGTACCCGTGTTGATAACCTTAAGGTCGTCGGCATCGGCGGCTTTGCCGATGAGGCGCGGGACATTCGCCGCGATGATTATGTTGGTCGTGGATTTTGGCGGCGTCACATGCATGGTGAGGACGGCGACATCCGGATGCAGCTTCACTTCGCGGTCGACAAGAGTTTGTGCATAGCGTGCCGCTGCCGGCTCTGCTTGCGCAGCCGAGGCGGCGGACATCACAGCCGCAGCAGCCACAACGCCGTGTACAATCTGTTTGAACGCCATCTCAAATCCTCCTGCCCGGCACCCCGACACGAGGCCAGCACGCCGGTCACACGCTTTCTGTTGCCGCCGACTGCTTTTGGTCGATGATGCGTCTAGCGGGCGGGCATCGTTACTCCCGATCTACGAGGCTTAGCTGAAGCGAACCTGAACGTTCGCATCGATCGGTGAAACCAGACGGCGACGTGGCCGCAACCAAGGGCGCCTGCGAGGCAGGCGGCCCTCCGCAATTCGCCCCACCGCTCAGAACGACAGTCCGCCGAGTGTTGGGTGACCGCTGCGAAAGGCCGAGACTCACGACAGCTTTCGCCTTGCTGTGGCGTGTAAATGCGGACGCGCCGTAATCCACGCAGGGATCGGAAGTAAACTCTTGCTCTTTATTTTGGCGAGAATCTTTATCCGACAGGTTACCCCATTTGGTCGAACGATGCTCTAGCCGCCTTCGTCGAGAGGCGCCGTATTTAGCATGGGTCGTTGGCGCGGCAGGTCTTTCACAACCAACCTCCCGCGCACGATCGAGCTTACTTGACGACGATGGCCTTGGCCTTGGATGCGATGCCGTTGGCGACGACGACAAGGCTGGATGGGCCGGTCTCGACTGCCTTCGGCAGCGTCACCTGGGTGGTCACCACATTCCGGTTGGCGACGCCCATCGAGCTGTGGTTTGCGGTGCGGCCATAGAATACGTGGCCGGTTGCGGTGTTGGTCACGCGAACGATCGGGTAGTTCGTTGCCGCCTGGTAATCGTCGCCGTATGCCACCGCCTGCGACATGCCGTTCAGCAGCGTGCCGCCGAGCGTCGTGGCCTGGCCGCGAACCAGCGTCTTCTTCAGCTGCGTGATCCTCGGCGCCCAGGCCGCCTTCGCCTTACCCGTGGGCGTATAGAACTCGATGTCCTTGCCCTGGTTGGTCGCCATGATCTGCCCGTTCGGCAGCACCAGCAGGCTGACCTGGTAGGAGGAAAGCCCAGCGGCGCTGGAATAAGCCTTTTCCGCGTTCAACTTGGTGCCGTCGAACTCGAAGAAGCTTGTCGGGCTGTTGAACACCCCAGGGCTTGCCGCGACCAGAACGTTGCCGTTCGGCAGCAACGCACCCGGGCCGTCGGCGGAGTCGAGCGAAACACCGTTCACCTGCGGGAAGCTCGGCCCCTGCGTCCACGTCCCTGCCTTGGTGTCGTAGACGGCCGTGTAGCCGGTGGCGCCCACTGCGAACACGGTGCCGTCCGGGCGCAGAACCTGCGGGCCAAGCTCATGCGAGCCACCGCCGCTCTTCTTGGTGTCGGGCAGTTCCACCGGCGTGTCACCGGCGGTGGCCCAAACACCCTGGGACATGATTTCCGTGAATTTCAGGTCCGACGTGTTGTTGGCATCGACCGTCAGAAGCTGGCCGCTCGGAAGCTGCGTCCAACCCTCCTCGTCGTTGATGTCGGCCTTGTTCGTGCCGGTAGCGGTCCAGGTCATCGTGGACAGGTTCAGAGTCGCTTGCTGCGTCGTGCAGCAATTGGCCAGCATATAGGTGCCGTTGGGCAGGATCGTGCTCTGCGCATCGCCTATGGTGCTCCAGCCGGACGGCGGCGTCACGGCAGTCCACTTGTCCGCGATCGGATCGTAAATTGCGCCGAGCGTGGTCCAGACCGAGCTTCCGTTGTTATATTCGCCGCCGTTAACGATGAGCCGGCCGTCCGGTAGCACGGCGGACGCGTAATACAGCGGCCCGTAGCCAGACGGCATCGCAGCGGTCTTCACCCAGGTACCGTTGACGTAGCTGCCCGTATTGTCCGGCACCAGACGGAACCAGTTGCTCGAGCTGTATTGCTGCACCATTACCGAACCGTCGGTCAGCAACAAAGCTGCACCGGCGGTGAAGGTCGGCGTGCTCTTGATCGCCGTCCAGGTCTGCGCCTCGGCCAGAGCAGGTGCCAGGGTCAGTGACACGCATGCCACTGCCAAATAATTTCTCATGTACTATGGAACCCCGATGAGATGTTTCAGCCCGGTTGGAATGCTAGTGCGAGCGGAACGTCACCTACAAGCAAGAACCGGCTTTTGTGATCAGATTCTTTGGATTTGATGGACGCACATCGATCTCAGGCATCGTAGCATCCGGCCAGTCTCGCCCGCTCCCGGACCAGCGCCAGCACGCTGCGGCAGATCGGCATGGCCTCGCCGGTCGCCTCGCCAAGCTCCACCACCGCACCCAGCAGCGCATCGATTTCCATCGGCCGGCCACGCTCGAGGTCCTGCAGCATGGAGGTCTTGTGCACGCCGACCCCGGCTGCACCGTCGATGCGCTTGTCCACGTCGATTGCGAATCGCGTGCCTAATGCCTCCGCCACGGCGCGGCCTTCGAGCATCATCGCCCGGCACAATGCGCGCAGATCGGGTTGCCGGGTGATGCGGTCGAGCGTGGAACCGGTCAGCGCAGAGATCGGGTTGAAGGCGAGGTTGCCCCACAGCTTCACCCAGATCTCGTCCCGGATGCGCGGCCGGATCGGTGCCTTGAGGCCCGCCCCGATCAGCGCCTGCGACAATTTCTCGACGCGCGGCGAACGGCTGCCGTCCGGCTCGCCGAGGCTGAAACGGTCGCCGTAGGTGTGCTCGATGACGCCGGGCGAGACCACTTCGGCGGCTGGATAAACCACGGAGCCGATTGCCTGCGACGGTGGCAGGATGCTCCATAAGGTGCCGTCCGGATCGACGCTGCGCACGACACGATCTTTCCACGGACCATCAAGGCCATAGAAATACCAGTACGGCACGCCGTTGATGCCGGTGACGAGCGCGCTCTCCGGCCCCATCATGCGCGCGATGTCCGGCGCGGCGCTGACCAGACCGTGCGCCTTGAGTGTGACGAACACGTAGTCCTGCACGCCCGCTTCGGCCGCGTTGCCGACGCAGCGCGGATGCACCGTGAGGCTCTCGCCGCCGGATTTCAGCGTCAGGCCATTTTCCTGCATTGCGGCGAGATGCGGACCGCGTGCGATCACCGTGACGTCGGCACCCGCTTTCGCAAGTTTGGCGGCAATCAGGCCGCCGATCGCGCCCGCGCCGAAAATCGCAATTTTCATCGTTCAGAGACCCAGTTTTTCCGCCAGTCCGATGCGCTGCATCTTGCCCGTCGCACCCTTCGGAATTTCGTCGAGAAATACGATCTTCCGCGGCACTTTGAACTGCGCGAGTTTCAATGCGGCGAAGTCCCGCATTTCATTTTCAGTAACCGAATGGCCCTCGTTCAGCACGATGGCGGCGCCGACTTCTTCGCCAAGCTTCTCGTGCGGAACAGCGAACGTCACACATTGCGCCACCGCCGGGTGATCCATCAGCACGGTATCGACCTCGAGCGGGCTGATCTTTTCGCCGCCGCGATTGATCTGTTCCTTCAGCCGCCCGGTGAGGCGCAGGTAACCGCCTTCGTCGAGATAACCCTGGTCGCCGGTGCGGAACCAGCCATTGGTAAAAGCAGTCGCATTGGCCGATGGATTGTTCTCGTAGCCTGCCGTCACGTTGCGGCCGCGGATTACGACTTCGCCGAGCCCGCCTTGTGCCACCAGCGCGCCCGCCTCATCCATGATCGCGATCTCGGGTCCGGCCGCAATGCCCACCGACCCTGCAAACCGCGCGCGCGGCGGCAACGGGTTGCACGCCATCTGATGGCTCGCTTCCGTCATGCCGTAGGCCTCAATGACCGGCACGCCGAAGGCGACCTCGGTTGCCTCCATGACCTGTGGCGGCAACGACGCTGACGACGAGCGGATGAAACGCAACCGGCCGGCAGCGAGGGTGTCGGCATTGCGCTGTGCCAGCGGCAGGATGGCCTGGTGCATCGTCGGCACGGCCGTGTACCAGGTCGGGTTCGCCTCACGGAACCAAGCGAAGAACTTGAACGCGTTGAACCCCGGCGTGCAGACGACCGACGCACCGGCAGCCAACGACGCAAGCGTTGCCGCGATCAGGCCGTGGATATGAAACAGCGGCATGATGTTGAGGCACACATCGCCTGGCTCCAGCTGCAGGCTGGCCATGATATGATCCGCCGACGCCGTGACGTTGTCGTGGCTCAACGGCACGATCTTGGGGCGCGACGTCGTACCGGACGTGTGCAGCACCAGCGCGACATCATCCGCTTCGGCAGCACCACCCTGCGTCGGCGTGCCGGACAGCTTTGTGGCTGCGCGCAGCGTGAATTTTCCCGCGACACCCGCTTGTGGCACCAGTTCCAGGATCGGAATGCCGCGCGCCTGCGCCACCGCGCGGGCCGGCGTATCCGCGCCCTCGCGCAGCACCAGCGCCTTGGCGTTCAGGTCGCCAAGGTAGAAATCGTATTCGTCCGCCTTGTAGGACGGGTTGAGCGGTGCGGTGACGGCACCGGCCGCGATGGCGACGAAGGCCGCCGCCATTTCAGGCCCGTTCGGCAGCACGATGGCCACGCGGTCGCCGCGCCCGATGCCGAAGCCGTTCAATGTCGCGATGGTGTCGCGTGCCAGCATGCGCAGCTCGCCATGGGTGAGCGCACGCATGTCGGGCCCGCCAATCGCCGGGGCATCAGCGGCGCCGCGTGCGAGCAACGCGGTCATCGTGTGGGCGGTGTCAGCCATCGCGGAAATGTCCTGTTGCAATCATGACGATCGGTGCGGCCCGCATGGTGCGGGACTGCCTGCACGGTCAAGGGCCGCGCCGTATCAGGCGGCTGAGGCGTTAGGAAGAGAGGAGGGTGGCGCCCCCGATCGATGCGCCCGCCAGCGCGTCCGCCTCGCGCATCCTGCGGCGATTTCGGGCCGGCCGCAGGATCAGCAGCGCGGCTGCCACCACCAGCAGGTTGGCTCCTGCCGCCAGTTCGAAGATGCTTTTCCAGCTCCCGGTCAGGTCGTGCAGGCTGTTGGCATACGGCACCAGCAGCGCCGAAGTACCCTTGGCGGTGTAGAGCAGGCTGGCGTTCACCGTCGCATAGCGCGTGCCGAACAGGTCGGTGCAGGTGGAGGGAAACAGGCTGAAAATCTCGCCCCAGGTGAAGAAGATGAACCCGGCGCACAGCACGAAGCCCCAGGGATTGTTGCCCAGCACGGCGAGCAATCCGTAGCTTGCAGCACCCAGGGTGAATGCGATGGCCATGGTGTATTCGCGCCCGATACGGTCCGAGACCCAGCCGAAGAATGGCCGCGCCGGGCCGTTCATCACGCTGTCCACCACCAGTGCCACCGTCAACACGCCGGCGCCAAACAGCAACGGCTGGCCGGCGATGCCGTAATCCTTGGCGATGGGTGCGATCTGGGCGGTGGCCATGAGGCCGGCCGACGAGACCAGCACGAACATGATGTAAAGCAGCCAGAACAACGGCGAGGCGAGCACCTGCTTCGGTGTGGCACTCAAGGCCGTCTGCTTGATGCGCGGCGGCGGGGCAGCGGCAGTCTCGCCGGGAAAGGTGCGGGCTGTCGAACACAGCCTCGCAAATCCCCGGAAACTGACTGCATTACGGTTGACGCAGGCGCGTTATGATGCCTGTCGTGGACTGGCCGGCGACCAGATCGGCCAACACCACGCGGCCGCCTGCAGCCATCACGACCTCGCCGCCGATCACTTGTCCAACCGCGTAATCGGCGCCCTTGACCAGCACATCCGGCACCAGCCGGGTAATCAGTTCCAGCGGCGTGTCTTCGCCGAACGCCACCACGCAGTCGACGTAGCGTATTGCCGCCATCACCTGTGCGCGTTGCGCCAGTGTGTTGACCGGGCGCGCGGGCCCCTTCAATCGAGCAACGCTTTCATCGGTGTTCAGAGCGACGACAAGCCGGTCGCATTGCAGGCGCGCGAACGCGAGCAGCGACACGTGACCGGGATGTAGGATGTCGAAGCACCCGTTGGTGAAACCGACGCTTAGGCCTTGGTCCCGCCAGCGCGATACAAGCGCCTGCGTGTGCTGTTGTGTTTGCAAACCCGGTGCGTCGCCAATCGAACTTTCCGACTGTGCGGCAAGTTCGTGCATGACTTCGGCGATGTCGGCGGTGGCCGTACCTAGTTTGCTGACCACCACGCCGGCCGCCGCATTCGCGATGTGCATAGCCTGCGTCAGAGACCGGCCGCCGGCGTGCGCCAGCGCCAATGCTGCGATCACCGTGTCGCCCGCGCCCGAAACATCGAATACCTCGCGCGCGCGGGCGGGTACTGAGTGCACGGCTCCGCGGCGCTCGACAAGGATCATGCCTTTTTCCGAG
>CAZZVF010000147.1:0-7649 GCA_964657355.1 uncultured Buchnera sp. | reverse complement strand
TGCGCTCCGGCATCCTGAACTCGGTGCATGCCTTCGCCACCGACCCGGCGCGCGAGGCGGAGCTTGCCCGCGCTACCGGTTACGGCCCGTCGACCAGCGATGCGTTGGCCCTGCTGCCGGACGATGTGCGCAACGCGAGCCCGGCGGCCGCCGCTAACCTGAAGCAGGGGCTGCCGCTCGACGGAGGTTTCTGGCGCGACAACGGCATGGCGCTCGAGGCGCGTTTCAATGACTGGGTGTCCAAGTAGCCCCTGCGGCTTCCGATTCTTGCTCCTGCCGCGAGGCCGCCATAGAAGCGGGCGTTACCGACCGGAACATAAACCATGCGCTTCACCGTCGATCGGCTCGACCACCTCGTCCTGACCTGCACCGATGTCGAGATCATCGCGGCGTGGTTCCAGCGTGTGCTCGGCATGGAGCGGGAGGATTTCGGCCCCGATCGCCGTTGTGCCCTGAAGTTCGGCGGGCAGAAGATCAATGTCCGTCCCGCCGATGCGGACGCATGGAGCAGCGGCAAGGGCGTGCGCCCGGGCAGTGCGGATCTGTGCTTCGTCACCGCCGTCGGGCCGCAGGACGTGGTGGCGCATTTGCATTCCTGCGGCGTTGCCATCGAGCAGGGTCCGGTGAAGAAACAGGGCGCGCTCGGTGAAATCAGCTCCGTCTATTGCCGCGATCCGGACGGCAACCTCATCGAGATCAGCTCCTATCTCGAGTGACAGCAGCGTCGCCGAACGCGCAGATCGGCGGGATCTCCCGGCAGAAGACCTTCGGGTAGAGGATTTCGACTTCCCGCTGCCACCCGCGCTGGTCGCCCAGCATCCCGCCTCGCCGCGCGATAGGGCGCGTCTGCTCGTCGTGGGCGAGCAGATCTGCGACCGCGTCGTGCGAGACCTGCCCGGCCTGCTGCAACGCGGCGACCTGCTGGTGGCGAACGACACGCGGGTCATTCCGGCACAGCTCTCGGCCATGCGCGGGCCGGCACGCATCGGGCTGACGCTGGATCGTCCGCTCGGCGACGGCACCTGGCACGCGCTGGCACGCAACGCGCGGCGGCTGTCGGAGGGCGATTTTCTGGAGATACTCGGAACACCCGATTTCCATGCAACGGTGGTTTCGCGCGATGCGGATGGCGGTGTGCGGCTGCGCTTCGACCTGGACGGGCCTGAATTCGCCTCTGCCCTTCAGCGTGCCGGGCAACTGGCCCTGCCGCCGTATATCGCCCGTCCTGAAGGGCCGACTGCGCAGGACCAGACTGACTACCAGACGATGTTCGCCGCACCCGAAGGCGCCGTCGCCGCACCGACCGCAGGGCTGCATTTCACGCCGGACCTGCTGGCGCGGCTGGACGCGGCGGGCATCGGCCATGCGACACTCACCTTGCATGTCGGCGCCGGCACCTTCCTGCCGATGCGCAGCGAAACTGTCGCAGGCCACCGCATGCATCCCGAACGCGGCGTGCTGACGGCGCAGCTTGCCGAGCGCATCAACGACGTTCGCGCCGGCGGCGGCCGGATCGTGGCCGTGGGCACCACCTCGCTCAGGCTGCTGGAAAGCGCCACGGATACCAGCGGCAGAATTCACCCATTCAGCGGCGAGACCGACATCTTCATCGTGCCGGGACGGAAGGTACGGTCGGCCGATCTGCTGCTGACGAATTTCCATCTGCCGCGCTCCACCCTGTTCATGCTGGTCTGCGCCTTCGCTGGCACCGAACGGATGCGGGCCGCTTATCGTCACGCGATCGCCACCGGCTACCGCTTCTACTCCTATGGCGATGCGTCGCTGCTGAGTCGGGCGTGACGGCGTTCGCCTGGGTTCCGGAAGCGCGCGATGGGGCCGCACGCGCGGGCACGCTCGAGACCGCGCACGGCCCGGTCGCGACGCCGACCTTCATGCCGGTGGGCACGGCGGGAACCGTGAAGGCGATGACGCCCGATGCGGTGCGCTCCACCGGCGCCGGCATCGTGCTCGGCAACACCTACCATCTCATGCTGCGCCCCGGCGCCGAACGCGTCGCCGAGTTGGGCGGTCTGCACCGCTTCATGGACTGGCCGGGACCGATCCTGACCGATTCCGGCGGCTTCCAGGTCATGTCGCTCGGCGCGCTGCGCACGCTGGACGAAGGCGGCGTCACCTTCCGCTCGCATCTCGACGGCACCAAATACCGGCTGACTCCCGAACGCGCCGTCGGCATCCAGCACAAGCTGGACGCCACCATCACCATGGTGCTCGACGAGTGCACGCCGTTCCTGGCCACCGAGGAACAGGCCGCATCGTCCATGGCCATGTCCATGCGATGGGCGGCGCGGTGCCGCGAAGCGTTCGTGGCGCGTGACGGTTACGGCCTGTTCGGCATCGTTCAAGGCGGCACCTACGCCGATTTGCGAAAAGCCTCAGCCGACGCACTCACCGCAATCGGCTTCGAAGGATACGCGGTCGGCGGCCTCGCTGTCGGCGAAGGACAGGAGGCGATGTTCGCAACGCTCGATGTGACCGTCCCGCACCTCCCGCACGAAGCACCACGCTACCTCATGGGCGTCGGCACGCCGGACGACATGCTGGGCGCCGTCGCGCGCGGCGTGGACATGTTCGACTGCGTCATGCCGACCCGCGCCGGCCGCACCGGCCGCGCCTTCACCAGCCGTGGCGTGCTGAACATACGCAACGCCTGCCATGCTGGCGACCTTGCGCCGATCGACGACGATTGCGATTGCCCAGCGTGCACCCGGCACAGCCGCGCCTATGTGAACCACCTGTTCAAGGCAGGCGAGATGCTCGGCCCGATGCTGCTCACCTGGCACAACCTCACCTACTACCAACACCTGATGCGCGGTATGCGCGATGCGATCGTGCAAGGCCGGCTCAGCGATTTCGCCGACGCCACACGCGCTGGATGGAAAGGCAACGAGACATGACCGAGGGCCCCCTCACCCAACTCGGCAAACCGACAGCGCTGCCCGACAGCCCCGACCACGCCGTGCTCGAACGAGTCGCAGCACCGCACCAGGGCAAGAATTACCTGGTGCGTTTCGCAGCCCCTGAATTCACCTCGCTCTGCCCGATCACCGGACAACCCGACTTCGCGCACATCGTGATCGACTACGTGCCCGGCGCGTGGATCGTCGAAAGCAAATCCCTGAAACTATTCCTCGGCAGCTTCAGAAACCACGGCGCCTTCCACGAGGATTGCACACTTCACATTGCAAACCGCCTTGTCGACCTGCTGTCGCCGGTGTGGCTGCGCATCGGGGCATATTGGTACCCGCGCGGCGGCATCCCGATCGACGTGTTCTGGCAGACGGGCGTGGCACCGGAGGGTGTCTGGGTGCCGGATCAGGGGGTAGCGGCCTATCGGGGGCGGGGTTAGGCAAGTATTAGGCAAGTCCTCCTTTTCTGGAGAAAAGGAGCAAAAGACTTTTGGAAATGCTGTCGCGGGCCTCTCCGGAAGCACGCCACAAGTCAAGAATTAGGCACCATGCGACTTCCATTTAGCTAGCACTGACCTGGGCTAATCGCCACCTCAATACGCTCTCTATCAACGTCGAGTCGCCTTAGCACTCGATTCTGCACCACGCGGTCTAAGACTGCCTGTCGAAAGCCGTCACAATCACTTACAAGGGAAGCAAGATGGACGGCTTCGGCATTTAGGGAAGCCTGCCATTCATGGTGAACGGGTTCCGCGACAACGCGCTCGAATAGCCTCCTTGAGCGTGGGCGTTCTTGGGCCAGGGCGGCAGCGACAGCAGCATGAAAGACCTGCCACACCGTCGAACGAGCATTTGCCGTTGTTTCCAGGTCATAAGCGATCGACGATAACGAGCTATAAAGGTCCCTAAACAACTCAACGTCCGATGCCGCGCGGGCAGTTAGACGTTCGACTTCCGGCAGGAACTGAGCCTCGCTTTCAAACTGCACCCATGGCTTTTGGCTCCGGCCTGCAATATCCAGTATTTTATCAAAGGAGAAGTAGGGCTTCACGTGCCAAAGCCACTGCACGCCCACCAGCAAGTATGTGCCCCGTCGGAATGAACTTGGTTCGAACGAGATGCCGATCAACCAAAAAGACTCGTCCGAAAACCAGAAACGTGACTTACCCTGGCGCGTGCATCCTAGAGGGGCCAAATGCTGCTTAGCGGCAGCGGTAATAATGCGACCGTGCTCGTTCTCGTTCACTCAAGCCTCGATCCAACAGCGCTCATCAGCAGACAGCAATGGTGTGCGTAATCAGGAAGTTTTTTGGTCCTTTGTTTCAACAAAGGACTGCTTAACCTGCCCCTTCCAGCACCGCCTTAGTCACAAAAGTCCCCGCTTTCTCCTCCCCGAGACGCTGCCGAGGCCGCATGCGCAGGATCGGCGCCTCGAAGTAGCGGAACGAGAAATACGACAGCACGAACGGCAGCGCGATGGCGAGCACGACGGCCGTCCATGGCCCGATATGGCCGTGCGCCAGCAGGGTCTGCTGTACGAAATCCACCAGGATGGTCAGGTGCATGATGTAGAGGCCGTAGGATTGCGCGCTGATGCGGCGGCCTAGGAACTCGAGCACGCTCGGCAGGCGTTCCAGGCGCAGCACCATGGGCAGGCAGAGTGCGCTACCGGCGGCCATGTCGGTGAACACGAACGGGAAGAACGGGTGCACGTGCCTGTAGAGCGCGATCATAGCGATGCCGACACAGAACGGCGGCAGCGGGTGGCGGAACAGCCAGCTGCGGCGCACGTAGAGTTCGGCCATCAGCACGCCGTAGGCGATTTCGTCGAGCCGGAAGATGACCACCTTGGCGTATCCGCTGTCCCAATTCGAGTAGGCGGGGACTGATAGGCGCAGGATGGGCGGGATGAGGATGAAGGCTGCGAGCGGCAACCAGATGGCGGCTTTGCGGCCGAACAGCATGGCGCAGATCACCACGCTGGAGCCGAACAGGATGTAGAACCATTCCTCGATGCCGAGCGACCAGGAGACGGCGTAGAACAAATCCTGCGGCATGGCGTGAGCGAAATTCTGCGTCATGGTGCCGAACATGAGCGCGAATTCAAGCCGGTGGCCTGCGGGCGGCGGGAAGCAGATCAGCAGCACGACGAGCCACAGGTAATAGAGTGGCAGGGTGCGCAACCATCGCCGGACCAGGAAGATGCCGAGGTTCTGCCAGGTGGGCGCCAGGCGGGCGATGTCCATCAGCAGGCGGCCGATCAGGAAACCGCTCATGACGAAGAAGAACTCGAAGGCGAGCGTGCCGGCCCACAGCACGCGCGGGTAGGCGCCCTCGATTTGGAACCAGTAGGCGATGTTGTTCTGGTAGTGCGCCGCCATGACCAGCACGACGCCCAGGGCGCGGATCATGTCCAGCCCCAGATTGCGGTCCTGCTTCTTGGGCGTGAGGGCGGTGGCTGCGGTCAAGGCTGGGACGTTCAAGGCGGGTTCCGGGGCTATGGCTGAAGGATCAAGGCGGTGTTCTCGAACAAGTTGAGCACGCCGTCGGACGGCCAGAAATGCGAGCCGTGCCGGAAAGTGCTCCCGCGGTGCGTGGGTGCGCGTTTCCGGCGGCCTGCGATACAATGGCCATATGCAGGCTTCCGACTTGATACGCGACAAGGCGCTGGCGCTCGGGTTCGACGCGGTGGGATTTGCGCCCGCCTCGCTCGGCGCCGAGGCGCGGGCCGGGCTGGTGGATTTCCTGGCGGCGGGGCAGCACGGCGAAATGGGCTGGCTGGCGGAGCGGGTCGAGCAGCGGTCGCAGCCGACGAACCTGTGGGCCGAGGCGCGCAGCGTGGTTGCCCTCGGCATGTCCTACGCACCGGAGGATGATGCGCTGGCGACCGTGCGGCTCCCCGATCGCGGCAACATCTCGGTCTATGCAAGGCACCGCGACTACCACGACGTGCTGCGCGGCAAGCTGAAGCATCTGGCGCAGTTCATCGTTTCCCGCTTCGGCGCGGACGTGAAGGTGTTCGTGGACACAGCACCGGTGATGGAAAAGCCGCTGGCCGAACAGGCGGGCCTCGGCTGGCAGGGCAAGCACACGAACCTGGTGTCGCGCCGGCATGGGTCGTGGCTGTTGCTGGGCGAGGTGTTCACCACGCTGGAACTGCCGCGTTCAGCGCCATCCGGCGGCAGTTGCGGCACGTGCACGCGCTGCATGGCCGCCTGCCCGACCGATGCCATTCCGCAAGCCTACCGGCTCGAGGCGACGCGCTGCATTTCGTATCTCACCATCGAGCATAAGGGTCCCATTCCCGTCGAATTGCGGGAGAAGATGGGCAACCGCATCTATGGCTGCGACGACTGCCTCGCGGTGTGCCCGTGGAACCGGTTTGCGCAGGCGGCGCGCGAGGAGAAGCTGCGGCCGCGTTCCGATCTCATGGCGCCGGACCTGCGAATGCTGGCAGCGCTCGATGACGCGGGGTTTAGGGCGCTGTTCGCGGGCTCGCCGGTGAAGCGCGTGGGGCGCGACCGCTTCGTTCGCAACGTGGTTGTCGCCATCGGCAACTCGGGCGATCGGTCGCTCGAGCCGGTGGCGCGTGAACTGACCGGGGACGCGGATCCGGTGGTGGCCGAAGCAGCTGCGTGGTCGGCCGGCCGACTGCAATGCTGATCAAGCGCAGTTTTTCGCTGAACGGGCACCGCACGAGCGTGGCTTTGGAAGCCGAGTTCTGGGCCGTGCTCGGCCAGATTGCGCAACGGCGCGGCGTGGTGCTGGGCGCCCTGGTGTCGGCCATCGATGCGGAACGCGATCCGGCGCGGCCGCTGGCGTCGTCGCTACGTGTGCTGGCGCTGATGGAATCGGCACAGAACTTTGGAATTATCCCGCAACGTTAATGGTTGCGTAACCGGTTTGGCTTCAATCTTCCAGTCGCCCGATATGGGTGCCCGAAAAAGGGCCGGCTTTGCCGACAACTGGAAAGTTTCTCTTCATGTCCATGCATTCCACGCCGATCGTTTCGCCTGCCTATCAGGGCCCGGTCAGCCCGCTCATACTTGCCGACAGGCTGCTGGCGCTGGCCCAGGATGCCGGGCGCGCCGGCATGAACCGCCCCGCCGAGTGGCTCCTTAACCTAGCCTACCAAGTCTACGACGAGCCCGTGTGAATGCTACTATGCCGGTCATCTCCCATCGCGGAGCGTGCCTTTGCACGACCTTGTCTGCGCTTCCGGTGCTCACGGACCATTGAGGTCCGCGGCGCTCCGGTTCTCGACAAGGGCGGCAGCTAACCCGGCCTAGCGCATTTACGGCTGCTTCGGAGATTTTAAGGTTCGTCGACTTGGTTTTGGCTTCTGAGTTTTCGGCGCGGGCGTCGGCTGGTTTTGTTTGGCGGCGTTGGTGATCCAGGCTTGGGCTTGGGTGAGGTCGGTTCTCGGTTTTGCGGCGGTCCAGGGGCCTTCGAGTGCTATCGTGACTGGTGGCGGCGCGGGTTCGCCGGCGGGAGACGCGGTCAGGTGCAGATCGGCGGTTTTCGTGTCCGGGGCGACGGTCCCGTCGATGCTGAGGGCGCCGTCGTTTCCGCTCAGGGTCGAGTGCCTGAACGTCGCTTTGCCGCCTGCGAAATCGAGGCCGATCGTGCCTGCCAGACCGGCGGACACGCCGGTGGTTACGGCATTGTGGAGTTCCGCTTCGGATTGGGTTGGATCGGCGTTGGCGTAGGTGCGTGACAGTC
>CAZZVF010000146.1:0-7654 GCA_964657355.1 uncultured Buchnera sp. | reverse complement strand
AGCCAATGAATATCCCGGCACCGTAACGCTTGGCGAAGTGTCCAGCCAGGATGGCGCGTTCGACCGTTGCCGCAGCTACACGCAAGGGTCCGACGCGTTGCACATGGCCTATACCCTGCGGCCATCGCGGCAGGATTTCGGCTGGCAGAATGTACGCTCGCTCATCGCCGAAGCATCGGGCAACGATTCGGCCACGACAGGCGCCGGCAACCGCGGCTGGATGTGCTGGTCGTTCAGCAACCACGATGTGGAACGCGCAATCAGCCGCTGGAACCCGGTTCGTGGCGCCACGCCCGACGCGCGGTTTGCACGCCTGCTCATGGCCCTGCAGCTCACGCTCCGCGGCAGCGTCTGCCTCTACCAGGGCGAGGAACTTGGCCTTACCGAAGCCGTGCTCGAGGCGCAGGATCTGCGGGATCCTTTTGGCATCGCCTACTGGCCAGAATTCCGTGGCCGGGACGGCAGCCGCACGCCCATGCCGTGGCTTGCCGGTGCCCCGCATGGCGGCTTTTCGCAAGTGAGCCCGTGGCTGCCCGTGCCGCAGCAACATCTCGAAAGTGCCGTGGATGCGCACGAGGCGGACGAAACCAGGCTGCTGCACGACTGGCGGCGTTTCCTGTCCTACCGCCGTGCCCATCCGGCCCTGCGCACCGGCACGCTCGAGACCCTCGACCTGCCCGAGCCACTCGTCGGCTTTGTGCGCGACGATCCGCATGAGCAGGTGCTATGCCTGTTCAATCTCGCAGGTGAGGATGTCACTCTGCCCCGAGGCCTGCATGGAGCGCCTGCATCGCTCGGACCTTACGGGACGGCGTTCATTGCTGAATCCCATGCGTGCCATCCACAAATGGAATACGCAGCGGATTAGCTTCTCTACAGGCATCTTCATCGGCGGGAGAGCCGTCCTGATCGAATGATGGACTATCGAAGATAGACCTTTGGCGCGGCCTCGGTGTTGAGGCAGGAGCACACGACCACACCGGTCCACAACGCCAGGGACAACGCGCCTGCCACTTTGGCACTCGACGGCATCCTCGCCTCTGCCCGCATCGCCACGCCGAAGCGCGTCTTGCGATAATACGCGACGACTGCCATGCCGAGCACGATCAGGATCAACTTGGGCGTGAAGTAGGCATGGCTGCCGGTGTGAACCGGGTCGTAGAAGAACAATGCAAAGCCCGTCACCATGGTCGCCGTGAAGCTGCCATAAAGCAGCGGGAGCACCTGGATGGCGATTGCACGGAGTGGCACGGTGCGCTGCCAGCCGAGCAGCCGCAGGTCGATGGTGGCGACCGCACCGAAGAACGCGCCCATGGCCAGGATGTGAAGCAGCCTGATCAGGTGGTGCACGCCCTGCACCCAGAAATGCACCTCCCTGTTGTCGAGCGACTCGAGCACCGCGAAAGGGAGGCGCATGAAGGCGAGTGCGTGCGTGTCCTGCAAAGGCTCTGATCCGTCTGCTCTGCTATGTGTCGGCAGTGGGGTATAGACGCATGGGCCGTGGCACTATCCCCCTTGATAGCGGAAACTCCGTGCTGATATTGCGAATGACTCGCAGTAACAAGTCAGAGCTCCTGGAGACGTGCCCATGCACAGCCGCGCCGCATTCGCAATCGCTGCCTTGATCCTCAGCGCAGGCGCACCCGTTGCCTTACGAGCGGCCGAGCCGGTGCAGCTCTCACTCAAGGCGCACCGCTTCACGCCCGACCACATCCAGGTCCCGGCCGGCGAGCGGTTCAAGGTCGAGCTGGTCAACGGTGACGACACTACGGACGAGCTCGAGAGCACCGATATGAAATTCGAAAAGATTGTGGTGCCGGGGGGCAAGATCAGTGTGTTTGCCGGTCCGCTGCACCCTGGCACCTACAAGTTCTATGACGAATATCATAAGGAAACGGCGAATGGGGTGATCGTTGCCACCGATCCTACAGCTCAAACCGCCGCTCCGGGGAAGAACTGACCATGTTGGCAAGCCTTCTCATCGTCTTCCGCGAGGTACTTGAAGCCGGACTTATCGTCGGCATCGTACTCGCCGCCACCCAGGGTATTGCACGGCGCGGCACATTCATCGGCCTCGGCATCGGTGCGGGCGTCGCAGGGGCCGCCCTGCTCGCCGGTTTTGCAGGGGCGCTCTCCACCGCGCTCTCCGGCAACGGTCAAGAGGTGTTCAACGCCGGCATCCTGATCGTCGCCGTACTCATGCTGGGCTGGCACAATATGTGGATGGCGAGCCACGGCCGGGAGATGGCGCGTGAAATGAAAACCATGGGCCGCAGCGTGGCCTCCGGCGAAACATCGCTCGTCGCCATGGCGGTGGTCGTCGGTGTCGCCGTGCTGCGGGAAGGCGCCGAAGTCGTACTTTTCCTCTATGGCATCGCCGCCTCCACCAAGGCCGGCGCATTGCCGCTGCTGACGGGTGGCGCGCTCGGGGTCGCAGCCGGCGCCGCGGTGTCCTGGCTGCTCTATCGTGGACTCGTCGCCATCCCGATGAAGCGTCTGTTTGCCGTCACCGGCGCCATGGTGGCCTTGCTCGCCGCGGGCATGGCGGGCCAGGCCGCTGCCATCCTGGCTAACGCGAACCTCATTCCCGCCATGGGCTGGCAGGTTTGGGATACATCATGGCTGCTATCCGACGGCAGTCTTGTGGGAAAGGCACTGCACGCTCTGGTCGGCTACTCCGACCGGCCGCTCGGGGTGCAGATCCTCGCTTACCTGGCGACGCTGACCGTGCTGCTCGTCGGTGCACGGCTCATCAACCGGCCGCCTGCCCGGCAGCCGGCTCTACAACACTAAGGACATTTGACAATGCGCAAAATGTCGCTCGCCCTGGGCACGCTCGCGGCGGCTCTAGGCCTCTACGCTGCGGCCGGAGCGGCCTCGGCACGGGAGTACCCGATTGGCGGTCCAGTTCACATGCACGACATGGAAATCGCGTCGAACTATCTGATCGGCGTGAAGATGGCACCGATGGATCCGGGCATGCCGACCGGCCTGGACGTGGTGCACCTGGAAACAGACGTCCATGCAACCGCCGACAACACCTACGGCTTCGCGGATGGCGCCTGGATTCCGTATCTCGGCATCAAATACGCCTTGGTAAAAAAGGGTTCGGACTGGCACGCCGAAGGCACGATGCTGGCCATGACCGCCAAGGACGGCCCGCATTATGCGAACGACGTGAGGATGAACGGTCCCGGCACCTACACGGTGACGTTCACCTACGCCTCGCCCGAGGTGAACGGCTTCAGGCACCACACCGACGAGGAGACAGGCGTTCCCGGCTGGTGGTCGCCGTTCACCGAGAGCTTCACCTTCAGCTATCCAAGCAAATAGGTTCGAGTGCGAGTCTGGCCTGGCGCACCGTACCGAAAGCGGCGCGGTGGTGCCGGGTCGGGCCCAGTCGACCGATCGCGGCACGATGATGCCCGGTGGCGTATCCGGAATTATGCGCCCAGCCGTAATCGGGAAAGCGTACCGCGAGCCGCGCCATCGCCCTGTCACGCACGACCTTGGCGACGATCGAGGCCGCTGCGATCGATAGGCACAGAGCGTCGCCGCCGATGACGCAGCGGATTTCACAGGTGAGTTTCGGCGGGTAATGGCCGTCCACCAGCGCCACGTCTGGCGGCTCCCGCAAACGCAAAACCGCTCGTGCCATTGCGAGCATACTGGCGTGCAGGATGTTGAGCCTCTCGATCTCCGCGACGGACGCGGCACCAATGCCTATTTCGGCAAAGGCGCACGCGCGCAAAGCAGCGAAGGCAACATTTCGCTGGTCCGGGCTCAGCTTCTTGGAATCGTCGAGCAACGCCGCGAGCGACCTTGGAACCCGCCTCGTGAAGACGACGGCTGCGGCCACCACGGGCCCCGCCAGCGGGCCACGCCCGGCTTCATCGAGCCCTGCGACCCTTCCTGCATGCTGCGACTCGATACGATAGCTCGGCATTCGACGACAATGCAGGGGCAGGCCGCAAACCTTCAAGCTGCGTCACTGTCTTCAGAGATGCCGGACCAGCTGTCCCGTCACTTGTGCGATGTCCATAGCCACGATGCTGCGATGGCAATCATGCGGCTCACGTTCGAAGCAGAGCAGGCAGATGCGCTGACCTCCGGCAAGCTCCGTCGCGCGCGCCAACCCCTCTTGCGCCGTCGCCGTCTTCATATGGTCGGCGAATATCGCGCGCATCGCTTCAGGATGACCTGCCCGAACGGCCAAGCGGCCAGGCTTGGGCGTCCCCAATGACCTTTCATGGCAGTACGATATGCCACGTTGGGCCAAAGAAGCGGCTAGCACCGACTTGGAAAACCCGGCCTTCCGGGAAGCGGCAATGGCGCGCACATCCAGCAGGATGCGCACGCCGTTGGCGGTCAGAAAGTCGAGAAGCTGATCCTGGACCAGCCCCTCGTAACCGATAGTAAAGAGCGGCGGCGGCGGTCCTGCCAACAGTCGCTCCCGAACAGCCTATCGTGCCGTCAGGCGGCCCAGCAGGTAGCCAATTCCGACGGCTCCGAGAACGGCGAGAATCGGAGATTCCTGAACCCGGTCGGCGAGCTCTTCGGACAGGCCGCGAACCTGATCGACTGCGGCTCCGTAGTTTTCCTGCACATAGCCGGCCGCTTCACGGATGCGGCCTTCACCCTGCATCTTCGTGTCGCCGATGAGGTCGCCCGCTGCGCCCTGAACCTTGCCGGCCATTTTGCCCACCGTGCCTTCGATACGATCGTCGCTCATGTTTGGTGTCCCTTGTCCGCGGCAACATGCCGATGCTGCAAGAACCAGCTTCGGGGAGCTTGGTTCCGCACCGGGGCCGCCGTTATCGCGGCGCCGCCGCCCGCTGCAGCCGGTCGTTGATCGCAAGGCCAAGACCCGCATCCGGCACAGGCATGACCGCGATTCGCGAAAGCCCTTGCTTGCAAGCAGCCTCGTCGAGCCACCGCAAGCCGGCGAACAGGCGCGAGGCCGCCTCTGCCAGATCGCCGGTTTCGCTCAGATTCCAGACTGGATTTGCCGTCGGCGGGGCCGCGCCGAAGGCGAGCAACGCCTCGCCGGCTTCCGCAAAATCGGCGTTCAGGCGCACGGGCAGGGCTGGGGCGTAATGCGAGATCTGCATGCCGGGGGACCGCAGGCTGCGCGAGGCTTCGGCCTGGGCGAGCGAGAGACCGCGCCCGATCCGGCCGCAAACCGCTTCGAGCGCCTCCAGCGGAACGCCACCGGGCCGCAACAGCATCGGACGGCCACCCGAGACATCGAGCACGCTGCTTTCGAGCCCGACTGTGCACGGCCCGGTATCCAGCACCGCATCGATCCGGCCGCCGAGATCCGCAACGACATGGACGGCCAGGGTCGGGCTGACGCTGCCCGACCGGTTCGCCGAAGGTGCCGCGACCGGCCGTCCCGTCGCGCGTAGCAGGGCGCGCGCGGCATCGTGCGCCGGCACGCGGACGGCCAACGTGTCGAGACCGGCGCCGGCGAGCAGATCGACCGGGCAACCCGGGCGCCGCGCCAGCACCAGGGTCAAAGGCCCGGGCCAAAACGCGGACGCCAGGCGCGCGGCGATTTCACTTGCCTGGACGTGGTCGAACGCCGCTTCGGCGTCGGCGAAGTGACAGATCAACGGGTTGAAGTGCGGCCGGCCCTTGGCCTCGAAGATCGCGGCAACCGCACGGCCGTTGGTGGCGTCGGCGCCAAGCCCGTAGACGGTTTCAGTACCGAACGCGACCAGACCGCCGTCGCAGAGGAGGCAAGCGGCGGCGGCGATGCCTGCCGCGTCGGCCGCGATGATGGACGTCACACCGCGCTCGCCGGTGCGCCCCGGCAAACGAAGCCGGGATTGGCCCAGCCCGGTTTCTCATAAGCCAGCACGTCGCCGTCCAATGTGCGCAGGCTGCCACCCGCCGCTTCGAGCACCGCCTCGGGCCCAGCGGTATCCCACTCCATGGTACGGCCGAACCGGACGTAGAGATCGGCGGCACCCTCGGCGAGGCGGCAAAACTTGAGCGCCGAGCCGAGTTGAACGACCGAGCTCCTTTTGAGCCCGCCGCAATACGGTTCCAGCAACTCCTCGTCATGCAACTGCCGGGAGGACAATACGGCAAGGCCGCTGCCCGGCGGCCGCCGGGCCGAGATGGCGCGCTGCCCGGCATGATCCCGCTTCCATGCGCCGTGGCCTTGTATGCCGGCAAACAGCTCTGCAGAGGCCGGAACGGCGACCACGCCGAGCGCCGGGCGCCCGTCGCGCACGAGACCGATATTCACCGTGAAGCCGTCGCGCCCGGCGGCGAAATCCCGCGTGCCATCGAGCGGATCGACCAGCCAGTAGGCTGGCGCCTTGCCAGGTTGGTGACCAGCTGAAATCTCTTCCTCGGCAACCACTGCGATCGACGGCGTGGCTTCCCGCAAGCCCGCTACGATAAGGGCTTCCGCCGCATGATCGGCCTCGGTGACCGGGGAGCTGTCATGTTTGCTGCTTGTGATGAAGCCACGCGCCCGTATTCCGAGGATGAGTTCGGCCGCCTGCCAGGCGAGCGTGGTGGCAAGCTCTACCAGAGCGTAGTCATCATTCGTCTTCGTCATTGCCTGAAGACATAAGCCCCGCGACGCCGCGAACAAAGCCCGGCCGGTTCCAGGTAAGGATGCGCCCGGCGCGCCTCGACTCTGGCATAGCCGTCCTGTGCTGCTACAATACCCTGGCGCCGCCGCCTTGCCGGGTTCCGCGGCACTCCCATCATCCTCGCGGCACTTCCAAAGGACCTGCGCATGCTCGACGTGACTTTCGCCAAACCGGCAATGCCCGATATGGGCGCGCTCGGCCTGCTGGTCGCAGAGGGCGAGGCCGCGCAAGGCTTGTGGCACCAGGCGGACGAGGCGACGGGCGGCGCGGTCACGCGAGCGTTCAAAGCTTCCGAATTCACCGGCAAATCAGGCCAGACCTGCACGATCCTGGCACCCGGCGCCGGGCTCAGCCGCATCGTGGCCGTGGGCCTCGGCAAGCAAGGCGACATCAACGATCGCCATGTCGAGGAAGCGGGCGGCACGCTGGCTGCCGCACTTGCCCGGGAAGAACAGGCCGCGGTCGCGGCCGACGGGCTCACCGGCGCGCAGGCCGCCCTAGTCGCCATGGGCGCCACCCTGCGGTCGTACCGGTTCGACATCTACCACACCAAGCTGAAAGCCGAGGACAAGCCGAAACTCACCGGCGTGACCGTGCTGACGCCCCATGCGGACGACGCGAGTGCCGCGTGGAAAGACCTGCAGGCGGTGGCGCACGGCGTGTTCGTCACGCGCGACCTCGTGAGCGAGCCGGCAAACATTCTCTACCCGGCCGAGATGGCCGATAGAATCAACAAGCTCAGCGAACTCGGTCTAGACATCGAGGTGCATGGCCAAAAGGAGCTCGAGGCGCTCGGCTTCGGCTCGCTGCTCGGCGTTTCGATGGGCAGCGCACGCGAACCCCGCATGGTCATCATGCACTGGACGGGCGGCGAGGCCGGCACCAAGCCGGTCGCCTTCATCGGCAAGGGCGTCACGTTCGACACAGGCGGCATCAGCATCAAACCGGCCGCCGGCATGGAAGACATGAAGTGGGACATGGCGGGCGCCGGCGCCGTCGTCGGCCTCATGGCCGCACTCGCCGGGCGGAAGGCGAAGGTCAAC
>CAZZVF010000145.1:3496-7656 GCA_964657355.1 uncultured Buchnera sp. | reverse complement strand
ACGGCGGCGCTCGCCGGGCTGGCGCTCTTGCAGGCGCAGGGCTGGTCCATCTAGTAGAGTGGCACTCCACCGCCTGCTCGCCTTCCTCAGGCAGGTGAACCAAAGTAATTCCTCGTTGTTGCAGGCAGTAGCGCCAGGCAGTTCGCCCGGCGGCGCCTTGCCCTAAGACCCTTCGCGGGAGCATTCCCCCAGGAGCAGCATGTCCAACCCGGGTGAGGAAGACACGAGGCCGATCGGCTCGGTGCGGGACCTTGCGGCCTACCTCGCCGCGGGCTGCAAACCGAGCGGCGAATTCAGGATCGGCACCGAGCACGAGAAGTTCGGCTTCCGGCTGCGCCTCTTGCCCAACGGCTCGAAGCGCCCGGATGCTTTCGCAGCGCCCGCCTACGATGGCGACGGCATTCACGCCATGCTGGACGGCATTGCCCGCGGACCGTGGCCGGAGGGCCCTTGGGAAGGCATCTTCGACCAGGGCAACCTGATCGGCCTCAAGCGCGACGGGGAAAGCGTGTCGCTGGAGCCGGGTGGCCAGTTCGAGCTGTCGGGAGCGCCGGTTGTCTCGCTGCACGACACGAAGCGCGAGCTCGAGCGGCATTTCGCCGAGGTGAGGGCGGTCGGCGCACCACTCGGCCTGGGCTTCGCACCGCTCGGCTTCCATCCCCTCGCCCGCCGCGAGGACATGCCGTTCATGCCGAAAAGCCGCTACGCCATCATGCGGCGCTACATGCAGCTGGTGGGCAATCTCGGGCTCGACATGATGCTGCGCACCTGCACCGTGCAGGTGAACCTCGATTTCGCCAGCGAGGCCGACATGGTGCGCAAGCTGCGCGTCGGCCTGCTGCTGCAGCCCGTCGCGACCGCGCTGTTCGCCAACTCGCCGTTCACCGAAGGCAAGCCGAACGGCTTACAGTCGGCCCGCGCCAACGTGTGGACCGATACCGACCCCGACCGCACCGGTATTCCGCCGGTGTTCTTCGAGGACGGTTTCGGCTTCGAGCGCTATGCCGACTGGCTGCTCGACGTTCCGATGTATTTCGTGGCGCGCGAGGGCCGGCTGATCGACGTGGCCGGCGCCAGCTTCCGCAAGTTCATGGCAGGCGGCGTGCCCGAGTTGTCCGGGCTGACGGCGACGATCGGCGACTTCGCCGACCATTTCACCACCGTGTTCACCGAAGTGCGGCTGAAGCGCTTCCTGGAAATGCGCGGGGCGGACGCCGGCAGTCCTGCGATGATGCTGGCGCAGTCGGCGTTCTGGGTTGGCCTGCTATACAACGAGGCGGCGCTGGAGGCGGCATCCAAGCTGGTTGCGCGCTGGCCGTGGCGCGAGCTTGCCGCCATCCGCTCGGCCGTGCCACGCGATGGGCTCGACGCGGCACTCGCCCCCGGCACGGTGCGCGACCTCGCCCGCGACGCGGTCGCCATTGCGCGCCAGGGTCTCGCTGCGCGCGGCCTTGGCGAGGAGAGTTTCCTGGAGCCGCTGGAGGCGATCGTCGCCGGTGCACCGAACCAGGCGCAGCACTGGCTCGCGCGTTATGCCGGGCCATGGCAGGGTGACGTGACGCGGATTTTCGAAGAGGCCGCGATCTGACCATGTTTGCTGCCGCCAGCAGAGCTCCGGGACATTGACCTTACCATGACCGACACACCGCCTGACCGCCTCTCCGCCAATCCGAAAAGCCCTTTCTACAACGAGGAACTCCTCGCGCGCGGCATCGGCGTGCGGTTCAAGGGCGTCGACAAGACGAATGTCGAAGAATACTGCGTGAGCGAAGGCTGGGTACGCCTCAGCGTCGGAAAGACGCTGGACCGAACTGGATCTCCTTTGACGATCAAGTCGCAGGGCACGGTCGAACCGTATTTCCGCGATGTCACGGCGGAAGCTGAGGAAGCGCCGGGAGCTGCCTCCTAGCGCCGCCACCTGCTGCGGCGATTCCAAACAAGTGTCGCCGACATGGTGTAGTTCCAAACCACGCCGATGACGGCGCCAACGGCACCGGCCGGGGTGGTCGCTTCGCCTTCGGCGTAGAGTGCGCGGGCGATGCCGATATTGGCGACCGCGCCGACGCTGCAGACCAGCATGAACAGGAAAAGTCCGCGCCACAGGCGGGCGCCGCGAAGGCGCTGGTCACGGTAGGTGATGACGTTGTTGAGTTCGAAATTCGCCACCATGGCGACCAGCGTCGCCGCCGTCTGGGCGCGCAGGAAATGCAGCCCGAACCCGGTTGCGAGTTGCAGCACGGCGAGATGCACGACGACGCCGAAGGCGCCGACCAAAGCGAACGAGATGAAGCGCAGCGGCACCAGCCCGCCGGTCGCCTTGTCGAGCAGCAAAGCGAGGAATTGCAGCATGACCAGCGGGCTGAGCTTGCTCTCGCCGTGCATCCGCGCGCGGAAGACGGCGCCGACCTCCTGCACGCGCAGCCGCTTCGGCGACGACAGCAGAAGATCGAGCAATATCTTGAAGCCGTTGCCGGTGAGACGCGGCGTGATGGCTTCGAAGTCGCGCCGTCGCATGACGAAATAGCCGCTCATCGGGTCGGTCAATTTCATGCCGAGCATGAAGATGGCAAGCCGGATGCCGACATTGGAAAGAGCAAGCCGGCTGGCTCCGGCAAGGCCTTCCGCATCGCCGCCAGCTGCGAACCGGCTGGCGGCGACGACGTCGGCGCGGCCGTCGCGCAGCATCTCCAGCATGAACGGCAGGCGCGTCTCGTCGTGCTGCAGATCGCCGTCGATGACCGCGACATAGGGCGACGCGCTGGACAATACGCCCTCGATCACGGCGGACGATAGCCCGCGCCGGCCCACGCGCCTGATGCAGCGCACCCGCTTATCGTGCGCGGCAATGGATTTAGCTTCGTCCGCTGTGCCGTCCGGAGAGTTGTCGTCGACGAAGACCACTTCCCAGGCGATGCCGGCGAGCGCTGCGGCCAGGCGCGACACCAGGATCGCGACGTTCTGGCGTTCGTTGTAGCACGGCACGACGACCGTGAGATCGCTCACCGTCGCGACACGCTGTCCCGTCTGAACCATCGCCTCGCTCACAAGCCGCGTCCCCGCCCGACGATGGCGGCACCGAAGCGCGAACGCAGCGCCTCGATGGCTTCGTGGCGCGCAACACGTCTGCTCCTGTCTGGATCGGCGAGATCGGGTGCGTCCGCTGCCGCCAGAGGAGCCAGGCCCGACGCACCGATGCCGATGAGCCGGAACGCGGTGCCATCCGTTTCACGCGCCAGCAATGCGCGCGCCGCCTCGAACAGCGTATCGGGCAACGCGGTCGGCTGCGCGAGGCGCGAGGTGCGTGTGCGCGACGCGAAGGAAGCGGTCTTCAGTTTGAGCACCACGCCGGCCGCCGCATAATCTTTCTCCCGCAAGCGTGCTGCGAGCCGCTCCGCCAGCCGCCACAGATGCCTCTCCAGCGCGGCGGGCTCGGCAAGATCGGTGTCGAACGTGGTCTCGGCACTGATGGATTTCTCCGCGCGCACGGGATCGACGGAGCGCACATCCTCGCCCCTGGCGCGGCGCACGAGCGACATGCCATCCTCGCCTAGCAAACGACGCGCATGCCGGTCGTCAAGGGCCTGCAACTGGCCGACCCTGGTGAAGCCGAGTGTGGCAAGTCGCTTTTCCATTGCTGGACCCACGCCCGGCAAAATGCCGACGGAGTCCGGCGCCAGGATTGCGGCGGCCTCTTGGCCGAACACCGCAAATCCGCGTGGCTTGTCGCGACCGGCGGCCAGCTTTGCCAGCAGCCGATTGCGTGACAGGCCGATGGAGACGGTAACGCCGATTCTGCGTTCCACATCACGCGCAAATGCCGCCAGCACGACGGCCGGTGGCGCGCCGTGCAGTGCCTCGGTGCCCGACAGGTCGAGTGCCGCCTCGTCGATCGACATCGGCTGCACCAAAGGTGTGAGTGCCTGCATCATGCTGCGCATGTCCCGTGCCGCAGCAACATACTTCGGAAAGTCAGGCTTCACGATCACCGCGTCCGGGCAGAGTTTCAGCGCCTTGAACATGGGCATGGCGCTGCCGACGCCGCGCATGCGGGCGATGTAGCAGGCGGTGGTGACCACGCCGCGAACCCCGCCGCCGACGATGACCGGCCGGTCGGCGAGTTCGGGCCGGTCGCGCTTCTCGACGCTGGCGAAGAACGCGTC
>CAZZVF010000145.1:0-3396 GCA_964657355.1 uncultured Buchnera sp. | reverse complement strand
GCCGGGAGAGGATAGGGTCTGCGGGTGAAAAAATCGAGGATCGGTTCCAAATGCATGCTCGCGTTTCGCGCAAAGAGCTCCTGGTGTCTTGCCTGATGGCCGTCTCCTCGCCTGTTCTGGTGTCTCAGGCCTGGGCCGATCAGGCGCCGGCTGCGTCGAACCCGCTGCTCCAGCCGAGCAACCTGCCCTACGACGCGCCGCCGTTCGACCGCATCCACGATGCGGATTACGAGCCCGCGATCCAGGCGGCCATGGCCGAGCACCAGGCCGAGATCGAGAAGATCGCCAACAACTCGGAACCGGCGACATTCGACAACACGATCGTGGCAATGGAACGCTCCGGCGCCACGCTGGCGCGGGTGGTGCAGATCTTCGAGAACCTGACGCAGTCCAACACCGATCCGGCGCTGGATGCGGCTAAGGAAAAGATCGATCCCGCGTTGCAGGCGCATAGCGACGCGATCAATCTCGACCCCAAATTGTTCGCCCGCGTGAAGGCGGTGTACGACGCGCGCGACGGTTTGAAGCTGGACGACAAGTCGGCGTTCCTTCTTGTCCAGAGCTATAAGAACTTCGTTCATGCCGGCGCTGCGTTGAACGACGCCGACAAGGCGAAGATGCGCGACATCAACCAGCAGCTGTCGAAATTCCAGACGCAGTTCCAGCAGAAGTTGCTGGCAGCCACTGCCGGCGGTGCCGCCGTGCTGGACGACAAGGCGAAGCTGGCTGGGCTCGACGACGACGCGATCGCGGCTGCCGCCGAAGCCGGCAAGGCGCGTGGCCATGCCGGAAAATACGTCATTCCGCTGCGCAACACGACGCAGCAGCCGGTGCTGCAGAAACTGACCGATCGGAGCGTCCGCGCGCAAATCATGCAGGCCTCCGAGACACGCGGCGATGCCGACGGCCCGAACGATCTGCGCGGGCTCGTAGCGCAGGTGGCGCAGTTGCGCGCACAGCAGGCCAAGCTGCTCGGATTCCCAAACTTCGCGGCCTACACGCTCGATAACCAGATGGCCAAGTCCCCTGAAGCCGCCATGAAGCTGCTCGACAGCCTGGTTCCCGGCGCCACCGGCAAGGCGCGCGGCGAGGCGGCGGACATGCAGGCAATCATCGACAAGCAAGGCGGCGGGTTCAAGCTCGAGGCGTATGACTGGCCGATGTATTCGGAGCAGGTACGCAAGGCGAAATACGACCTCGACGAGGCACAGACCAAGCCGTATTTCGAAATCGGCCGCGTGCTGCAGGATGGCGTGTTCTTTGCCGCCAACAAACTCTACGGCCTCACCTTCAAGGAACGCCACGACATCCCGCTATACCAGCCGGATGTGCGCACCTTCGAGGTGTTCGATGCCGACGGCACGCCGATCGCACTGTTCTACGCCGACTACTATGCACGCCCGAACAAGCAGGGCGGCGCATGGTGCGACGATTTCGTGGCACCAAGCGGATTGCTGAACCGCAAGCCCGTCGTGGTGAACGTCACCAGCTTCACCAAGCCGGCGCCCGGCCAGCCGTCGCTTATCAGCTTCGATGATGTGACGACCATGTTCCACGAATTCGGTCACGCGCTGCACACGATCTTCTCGAACCAATACTACCCGTCGCAAAACGGCTTCGGCATGCCGCGCGACGTCATCGAGTTCCCCTCGCAGTTCAACGAGCATTGGGCACTCGACCCGGCCGTGTTCGCCAATTACGCGCGGCACTACCAGACCGGGGAGGCGATGCCGGCACCGATGGTCGAGAAGATCAAGCGCGCAAAAACCTTCAACCAGGGCTACATGCTGACGGAATACCTGGCCGCTGCCCTGCTCGATCTCGAGTGGCACACGCTGCCCGCCGACGCGCCCCTGCAGACGCCGGACACCTTCGAGGCCGCCGCGCTGAAGAAGCACGCGATCGACCTTTCAGTCGTACCGCCGCGTTACCGCACGACGTATTTCTCGCACATCTGGGGCGGCGGATATTCGGCGAACTACTACGCGTATCTGTGGGCCGAGGTGCTCGACGACGACGCCTATGCCTGGTTCACGGAACATGGCGGCCTGTCGCGCGAAAACGGCAAGATCTTCCGCGATTCCATGTTGGCGCCTGGGTTTACCAAGGACCCGATGGAGCTTTACCGCGCATTTCGCGGACATGATCCGGATACGGCGCCGTTGTTGAAACAGCGTGGGTTGGACAGCAAGAGTTAAGGGAAGGCGTTCTTTTCTGGAGAAAAGAACCAAAAGACTTTTGGTAATGCTTCGCGGTTCTATCCGGAAGCGCGCACCATGTATCAAAAGTCTTTTTGCTTCTTTTTCTTCAGAAAAAGAAGACCTTGTCTAAAACGGCAGCACCGCCTGCTTCGCTGTCACTGCCGCCTCCACCTCACCATCCTGGAAGCGCAAAGCGAGTTTCGTGCCCGCGCCAAGCCCCACTGCACTCGTCACCGCGTGGCCTTTCGTGTCGCGCACCAGCACGAAGCCGCGCGCCAGTACCTTCTCGTATGACGCGCCCTCGAGACGTGCGCCCAGCACGTCGAGGCGGGAGCGTTGTTCGCGCAGGCGTGCTGCGATTGGGGCCACCGACAGGCGCGGCGTGACGCGCGCGGCGGCATCGCGATGCTTTTGCACCGATACGCGCAATCCGGACAGCAGGCGCAATGCGGAAACATCGAGTGCTGCGCGGCGCTTTGTGAGAAGCGCGTGCGGATCTGGGATGTGGCGTTCGGCACGCAGCAAGGCGGCGCGGCGGGCGGCGAGCAGGTTCGGCAAAGCGAGCACCAGGCGCTGCGCACGGTCGTCCACGCGCATGCGGGCGTTGCCCACGATGGCCGGCAGATCGGGCAGCCGGGCGCCGGCTGTGGCGAGCCTTGCGTTGCCGGTCTGCAGGCTTCTGCTCAGCGCCGTGCTGAGGCGCGAGGATCGCTGTGCGAGATCGGCCAGCAGCTCGCTGCGTGCGGGCACTGCCAGTTCGGCGGCGGCGGTGGGTGTCGGGGCCCGGCGTGACGAGGCGAAATCGATCAACGTGGTGTCGGTCTCGTGGCCGACTGCCGAAATAAGCGGCAGGCGGCACGCGGCGGCGGCGCGCACGACGATCTCCTCGTTGAACGCCATGAGGTCTTCCAGGCTGCCACCGCCGCGCGCCACGATCAGCACGTCCGGCCGTGCGATGCCGTTCGCGGGCAACCGGTCCATGCCTTCGATGGCGGCCGCGATCCGCTCTGCGGCCCCCTCGCCCTGCACCGGCACGGCCCACAGCAGAATCGGGCGCGGAAAGCGCCTGGCGATCGTCGTCATGATGTCGTGCAGCACGGCGCCGCTGGACGAGGTGATGACGCCGATCACGGCCGGCAGCACCGGCAGCGCCTGCTTGCGCGCCTGGTCGAACAGCCCCTCGCCGGCCAGTTTG
>CAZZVF010000144.1:0-7692 GCA_964657355.1 uncultured Buchnera sp. | reverse complement strand
GAGCAGTACGGTGACGAGAACGAAGCCAATGGAGACTTCGTAGCTGACCATCTGTGCCGCCGACCGCATCGCCCCGAGGAACGCGTATTTCGAATTGCTGGCCCAGCCGGCGATGATGATGCCGTAGACGCCGAGCGACGAGATCGCGAACAGATACAGGATGCCGACATTGATGTTGGCGACGGCCCAACCGTCGGCCACCGGAATGACCGCCCAGGCAAGTGCTGCCAGCAGGAATGTCAGCATCGGTGCGATGATGAACAATGCGCGGCTGGCGCCCGCTGGTATGATGGTTTCTTTGGTGAACACCTTCACCGCGTCGGCGAAGGGCTGAAAAAGGCCGAAGGGGCCAACGACGTTCGGGCCGCGGCGCAGCTGGAACGCGCCGAGCGCCTTGCGTTCAAAATAGGTGGCGTAGGCCATGCCGATGAGCACCGGCACGAGCATGGCGAGCGTCTCGGCGATTGTGACCAGCAGGATGCCGATATTCGTGTCGAAGAAGAAGCTGTGCACGGGCTACTCCGCAGCCATCGGAAGTGGAGCGCTCGGAAATGGCGCCGCATAGACGCGCGAGCATTCGGCCATTGTGGCACTGGCACGGCTGATCGGGTTGGTCAGGTAGTAGTTCGCGATGGCCGGGACCAATGGCGCGTCGGAAATGGCGCTCGCATCGCCTATGGGGGGAGATTTGTCGGAGGCGCCGAAGCGGGGTGCACCCTGGCGCGCGAACACCGGATTTGCGCGTTCGAGGCGCGCGCGCAAGGCGTCGAGATCGTCGTATGGCAACGCATGGCCGGCGATCTGGCTGAAGGCGCGCAGGATACGCCAGTCTTCCTGTGCTTCGCCTGGCGGGAACACCACCCGATAGCCGCGCTGCACGCGGCCCTCGGTATTCACATAGGTGCCGTTCTTTTCCGTGTAGGCGGCACCTGGAAGAATGACATCGGCGCGGGCTGCGCCGCGATCGCCGTGATGCCCCTGATAGACGACGAACGTGCCTGCGCCGATGCGCTGTGTGTCGAATTCGTCGGCACCAAGCAGCCAGAGCAGATCGACGCCGCCATTCATCATCCCGGCGAGATCGAGGCGGCCTTCACCGGGAACGAAGCCGAGGTCGAGGGCGCCGACGCGTGCGGCCGCGGTGTGCAGGACGTTGAAGCCGTGCCACTCGGCGGCGAGCGCGCCTGTCGCTTCGGCGAGTTTCCAGGCGGCCGCGAGGATTGCCGCGCCGTCCGGGCGGGAAAGTGCACCCTGCCCTACTACGATCATCGGGCGCTTTGCGTCGTGAAGGATCTTTGCAAAGTCACTTGTGCCATCGAGCAAGCCGGCGAAAGCCTGCTTGCCGTCACCAAGGATCGTCGTGTCGTAGGTGAGTTCCGCGTGCGGCCCGATCACGCCGACCGGCAGGCCGCCCGCACTCCAGCGCCTGCGGATGCGCGCGTTGAGCACCGGCGATTCGTGGCGCGGGTTGCTGCCGATGAGCAGCAGCGCGTCGGCGGCGTCGACACCTTCGATGGTGGAGTTGAACAGATAGAACTCGCGGCGCGACGGATCGAGGGCAGCACCGTCCTGGCGGCAATCGAGATTTTTCGAGCCGAGTGCCGCCATGAGGTCGGCGAGCGCCATCATGCTTTCGGCGTCGCACAGATCGCCGGCGATGGCGCCGATGCGCGAACCATCGAGTGCCTTCATGCGCGAAGCGATCGCGGAAAACGCTTCTTGCCAAGTGGCAGGCTGCAACTTGCCATCGCGACGCAGCCAGGGCTGGTCGAGACGCCTGCGCTTGAGGCCGTCGAACGAGAAGCGCGATTTGTCGCCGAGCCATTCCTCGTTCAGCGAATCGTCCATGCGCGGCAGGATGCGAAGCACTTCGGGGCCGCGTGCATCGACACGGATGGGAGCGCCAAGTGCATCGAGAACGTCCACGCTGTCGGTCTTGCTCAGCTCCCACGGCCGAGCGACGAAGGCGTAAGGTTTGCTGGTGAGGGCGCCCACCGGACAGATGTCGATGAGGTTGCCGCTCAGTTCGGAGGTCAGCGCCTTTTCGACATAGGTGCCAATTTCCATGTTCTCGCCGCGTGCGGTCGCACCGAGTTCCGGCACGCCGGCCACTTCAGTCGCGAAGCGAATGCAGCGTGTGCACTGGATGCAGCGCGTCATGAAGGTGGCGACGAGCGGGCCGAGATACTTGTCCTTCACGGCACGCTTGTTCTCGGCATAACGCGAGTGGTCCATGCCATAGGACACTGCCTGGTCCTGCAGGTCGCATTCGCCGCCCTGGTCGCAGATCGGGCAATCGAGCGGGTGATTGATGAGCAGGAATTCCATCACGCCGCGACGCGCCTGGCGAACCATGGCGGTGTCGGTCTTGACGACCATGCCTTCGGCTACAGGATAGGCGCAACTGGCGACCGGCTTTGGCGCCTTTTCGATTTCGACGAGGCACATACGGCAATTGCCGGCGATGGACAGCCGCTCGTGGTAGCAGAAGCGGGGAATTTCGCGGCCGGCCTGCTCGCAGGCCTGTAGCACGGTGGTGCCTGCGGGGACCTCGATCTCGTCGGTGTCGATCGTCAGCTTAACCATGTGCACTCACCAGCCCAATTTGCATGCTATTCGGCTGCCAGAGGCAGATTGATTTGTGTGACCGCTTTCTGGCCGCCGCGATAATCGGCGATACGCTGCTCGATGACGGGGCGGAAGTGCCGGATCAGGCCCTGGATCGGCCACGCGGCCGCATCGCCCAGGGCGCAGATCGTGTGGCCTTCGACCTGGCGCGTGACCTGTTCCAGCATGTCGATTTCAGCACTCTCGGCGCGGCCTTCGACCATGCGGTACATGACGCGCATCATCCATCCGGTGCCCTCGCGGCATGGCGTACACTGGCCGCAGCTCTCGTGTTTATAGAATTGTGCGAGCCTGGCGATGGCGCGGACGAGGTCGGTGGATTTGTCCATCACGATCACCGCCGCGGTGCCGAGGCCGGATTTGACGTCGCGCAGCGAGTCGAAATCCATCAGCACGGTGTCGCAGATGTCCTTCGGCAACAGCGGAACGGATGAACCGCCAGGGATGACCGCAAGCAGGTTGTCCCATCCGCCACGCACACCGCCGGCGTAACGCTCGAGCAGCTCGCGCAGCGGGATGCCAAGTTCTTCCTCGACATTGCATGGCTTGTTCACGTGGCCCGATATGCAGAACAATTTCGTGCCGGCATTCTTCGGGCGGCCGAGCGACGAAAACCAACCGGCGCCCCGGCGAAGGATCGTTGGCGCGACGGCGATACTCTCGACGTTGTTCACCGTCGTGGGACAGCCGTAAAGCCCAACGGCGGCCGGGAACGGCGGCTTCATGCGTGGCATTCCCTTCTTGCCTTCGAGGCTTTCGAGCAGAGCGGTTTCCTCGCCGCAGATATATGCGCCGGCGCCGCGATGCAGATACAGCTCGAAATCCCAGCCGCTGCCGCACGCGTTCACGCCGATGAGGCCGGCTTCGTAGGCTTCGTCGATCGCGGCCTGCAGCGTCTTCGCTTCGTTGTAGAATTCGCCGCGGATGTAGATGTATGCAGCATGCGCGCCCATGGCGAAGCTGGCGATCAGGCAGCCTTCGATCAGCTTGTGCGGATCGTGGCGGATGATATCGCGATCCTTGCACGTGCCGGGCTCGCTTTCATCGGCGTTCACGACGAGATAGGCCGGACGTCCGTCCGACACCTTCGGCATGAACGACCATTTCATGCCGGTCGGAAAACCTGCGCCGCCACGGCCGCGCAGACCGGACGCCTTCATCTCCTCGATAATCGTCTCGCGGCCACGAGCGAGAATGGCAGCCGTTCCATCCCAGTCGCCGCGCAGGCGTGCGTTGCGGAGGCCCCAGCCGTGCTGTCCGTAGAGGTTAGTAAAGATACGGTCCGTATCGTTCAGCATCTTCTATTCCGTAACCGTCAGAAGCGTAGTGGGACCGCCATTCGGTGCGGAAGTCTGCCGCCCGATCATCGAACCGGGCGGCGGCGGCGCCTCACCGCGCTTGAGCATCTCGAGCAGGCGTTCGGTCAAAGGCCCGTCCAGATCCTCATAGAAATCATTGTCGATTTGCAGAACGGGCGCATTCACGCAGGCGCCGACACACTCCACTTCCGTCATGGTGAACAGGCCGTCGGCACTCGTCTCGTGCCAACCTTTAATGCCCGTGACCTTGCGGCAGGCGGCGACCACGTCGTCCGATCCTCGCAACCAGCACGGCGTTGTCGTGCACACCTGCAGATGGTGCCGGCCGATCGGCGTCGTGTTGAACATCAGGTAGAAAGTGGCGACTTCGTAGACACGGATCGGCGGCATGCCGAGTCGGATTGCTACGGCGTCCATTGCGACACGCGGCACCCACGCGCTGCCGTGTTCGCGGCGCATCTGGTCCTGCACGAGATACAACAGCGGCAGCACCGCGCTCGCCTGCTTTCCCGGCGGATACTTGGCCAGGATGCGCTCGATCTCGGCTTCGTTCCGAGCATCGAATGCGAAGCTTTGCGGTGCTGCGCCATGCGGCTCGCCATGTGATCCGTCGCCGATGTTGTCGGCGGAAAAATGACCCGACATCAGCGGTCGACCTCTCCAAAAACCAGGTCGATGGAGCCGATGACGGCAACCGCATCGGCAAGCATGTGGCCCTTGCTCATGACTTCCATCGCTTGCAGATGCGCAAAGCCGGTTGGCCGGATCTTGCAGCGATACGGCCGGTTTGTGCCGTCTGCCACCAGATACACGCCGAACTCGCCCTTTGGACTTTCAATCGCGGTGTAGGTGCTACCGGCGGGCACGTGGAAACCTTCAGTGTAGAGCTTGAAGTGATGGATCAGCGCTTCCATCGAACGCTTCATTTCCTCGCGCCGTGGCGGGGTGAACTTGCGATCCTGGATCTTCACCGGGCCCGGCTTCATCTGTTCGATGCACTGGCGGATGATCTTCACGCTCTCGCGCATTTCGATCATGCGGACAAGGTAGCGGTCGTAGCAGTCGCCGTTGCGTGCAATCGGCACGTCGAAATTCACCCGGTCGTACATCGCGTAAGGCTGCGACTTGCGCAGATCCCACGGCACACCGCTGGCGCGCAGGTTGGGGCCCGTAAAACCCCAGGCGAGCGCCTGCTCGGCCGTCATGGTGCCGATATCGACTGTGCGCTGTTTCCAGATCCGGTTGTTGGTCAGCAAATTCCAGAGATCGTCGATAAATTTCGGGTACGTCTCGGACCACGCCCAGATACGATCCGTGAGGCCTGCGGGCAGATCCGCCTTTACGCCACCGGGGCGATAATAATTCGCGTGCAGGCGCGCACCGGATGCGGCTTCGTAGAACTCCATGAGCTTCTCGCGCTCTTCGTAGCCCCAAAGGGGCGGCGTCAGCGCGCCGACATCCATGGCGAACGAGGTGAGATTCAGCAGGTGGTTCAGGATTCGCGTGATCTCGTCGAACATCGTGCGAATCCACTGCGCACGTTCCGGCGCCTCGATGCCGAGCAGGCGCTCCGTCGCCAGAACGAACGCGTGTTCCATGCACATGGGCGACACGTAGTCCAGCCGGTCGAAATACGGCGTGTTCTGCGTGTAGGTGCGATACTCCATCAGCTTTTCGGTGCCGCGATGGAGCAGTCCGACATGCGGATCCGCGCGCTCCACGACTTCGCCGTCCATTTCGAGCACGAGGCGAAGCACGCCGTGTGCCGCTGGATGCTGCGGACCGAAATTGATGGCATGGCTATCGATCTCGACGGTCTTGCGAACATCGGAACGCTCGAGCGACTCCGGAATGTCGACGTCTTCGATCTGGTCCCTCATGGCTTGGTTCCGCCCTGTTGCAAGGGGGCTGATGTTTCGACCTGGATCCGCGGCAATCCATGATCGGCGCCGCCCGGCAGGCCGATGCGTTGCAAATGCGCCTTCTCGTCGCCGGGCAGCGTCGTCATTGCTTCCCACGGCGACAGGAACTGGAAATTCCTGAAATCCTGCGTCAGGCTCACCTTTTCGTTCACGACCTGCTTGCGGTCCTCGTCGTAGCGGACTTCGACAAAGCCGGTCATCGGGAAATCCTTGCGTAAAGGATGTCCCTCGAAGCCGTAATCCGTGAGGATGCGTCGGTGATCGGCAAGACCGGCAAAGGTGACGCCGAACAGATCCCAGCACTCGCGTTCCCACCAGGTGGCGCAAGGCCAGATACCGGACACCGACGGAACGGGCATGGTCTCGTCCGTCGTCACGATGACACGGATACGGTGGTTCAGCGACACGCTCAGAAGATTGTAGACGACGTCGAAGCGCTCAGGGCGTTCCGGCCAGTCGACTCCGCAAAGGTCGATCATCTGCTCGCACAGAAAACGCGGATCATCGCGCAGCAGGAGCATAACCGGAAGCAGCGCGTCACGATCGGCATGGACGACGAGTTCGTTACGATTTCCGCCGGCAGGTTCCAGGCCGGCGCGTTGCACCCCCGCGACCGAGGTTGCGAGTGCGGCAGAAACAGCGGCGAGGCTGCGCAGTGCGATCTCGTCAGCCACGCAGGATGGTTCCCGTGCGGCGGATTTTCTTCTGCAATTGCATGATGCCGTAGACCAGTGCCTCGGCGGTTGGCGGGCAACCGGGAACGTAGATGTCGACCGGGACGATGCGGTCGCAACCACGCACCACGGAGTATGAATAATGGTAATAGCCGCCGCCGTTGGCGCAGCTTCCCATGCTGATGACCCAGCGTGGTTCAGGCATCTGATCGTAGACCTTGCGCAAGGCCGGCGCCATTTTGTTGGTGAGCGTGCCTGCAACGATCATGACGTCGCTCTGGCGGGGCGAGCCGCGCGGGAAAATTCCAAAGCGGTCGAGATCGTAGCGCGGCATGTAGGCGTGGATCATTTCCACGGCACAGCAGGCCAGCCCGAATGTCATCGGCCATAGGCTGCCGGTGCGGCCCCAGTTGATCAGCTTGTCGAGGTTGGCGACCACGAAACCCTTGTCCGTGATCTCGCCGGTAATGCCGCGCACCACGGCGTCCTGATCAGGGCCGGCTGGAAGCGCCTCGCGGTTCCAGGCCAATTGATCGGTCGCTGTCGCCCCCATGCGGACTACTCCCACTCCAGCGCGCCGCGGCGCCACTCGTAGATGAAGCCGACGGTCAGAACGGCAAGGAAGCCGATCATCGACCAGAAGCCCAGCATTCCGATGCGCGACAGGCTGACGGCCCAGGGAAACAGGAACGCGACTTCGAGATCGAAAATGATGAACAGGATCGCGACCAGGTAGAAGCGCACGTCGAAGCGGCGGCGGGCGTCGTCGAACGGCTCGAACCCGCATTCGTAAGAGGAGACCTTCTCGGGGTAGGGCTTCTGCCGTGCTGCGAGCAGCGATCCGCCGACCATGGCACCTGCGATGCCGCCCGCGATGACGAGGAACACGATGATTGGAAAGTAGTTCGCCAGGATGGGCTGCATGGGATCTCCAACAGCTTGAGGCGGCGCCCGATCCGGTCGCCGCACTGCAACATTGCGCCGGACCATAGGCCCCTTGATCGCACCCGCCAAGGGCGGCACGGGCACCCCGGATGCGCGGGACAAGCCTGGCCCTGGTTTAAACTGATCCTGGACTGGCGCGAGTGACGGGGCTCGAACCCGCGACCTCCGGCGTGACAGGCCGGCGCTCTAACCAACTGAGCTACA
>CAZZVF010000143.1:0-7702 GCA_964657355.1 uncultured Buchnera sp. | reverse complement strand
CGACGTGACCTGAAGCTCTGTGTAGCTCAAGCGAAGAATCCGTGCAGGAACCAGCGATGATCGCCAGTGGAGAGGTCTGTCCCGTCGCCGCGGCGGAACAGCCAGAAGCGTTGGCCGTCTTCGTCTTCGACCTGGAAATAGTCGCGCACCGACCAGGTTTCGTGAGCGTTTGCCCACCATTCACCGAAGATGCGTTCCGGGCCGTCCGCACGGCGGATACGGTGTGGCTGGCCGCGCCAGGTGAAGCGGGCGGGTGCGTGGTCGGGCAGGAGTGCGAATGCTTCGATGGCGCGTGGCGGGCTGAAAAGTCGGGTAGGGCGTGGGAGATTTTTGGGCCATGCGGCGCCGATGATGCGTGACGTCGGGGCGACGCGTTTGTGGGACCGTTCGGGGATGTCGCTTTGGACTGGGGCGGCCCGGAAGATGTGATCTTCGCCCAGGCGGTTGAGGAGGGTGTCGATCAAGCTGCAGAGAGTTAGGCTCGACGTGTCGTTTACGCTTTGTTCTTCAAGTTGTGTCAGGTTGTGGAGGCTCTGGAGCTGACGGGCGCCGAGTGAGGTGGTGAGCGTGGCGGCGAGCATCATGCGTTCGACGCCTAAACCTGGATCGATGCCCTCGATCTTAGGGGTGAGGAGGCGTGCGAGGTGTGCGGCATCCCGCGTAGGAGTGGCGGTGCCGATACGAAAGGCTTGGGTTGTGCCGTCTATGCGGTGGCAGAGGAGATCTATGCGTGAAGTGCCAAGCGCCCGGCGTTCGAGGCGGCCGCAGAGGGCTTGCGTGAGCAGGGCTATGGCGCGCTGGAAGTCACCGGCTGTGGAGATGGGTTCGGGAAAGCCGAGCCTGGCGCGGGGGAGTTCGGGTGGAAGGATGGGGTCGATGGGTTCAGGGATTGAGCCGAGCGCCTGGTCGAGCCGGGTGAAGGGGGCATTGCCGAAGCGGCGGGCGAGCGGGGCGCGTGGCGTGCGTGAGAGTTGGCCGATAGTGTCGAAGCCAAGCAGGCGCAGGCCGCCGGTGACCTCATCAGGCAGCCTCAGGGCGGCGATGGGCAGTGGGGCCAGTGCAGTGACAAGAGTTTCCTGCTGCACGATGGTGATGGGATTGCCGGCATGATGGGCCAGAGCATGCGCGGCGCCAGGGGTTGGGGCGATGGCTGCGCGGCACCCGTAACCGGCCACGGCGAGGCGGCTGGTTATTTCGGCGAGCATGGCAGGCTCGCCGCCGAACAGGTGGGCGCAGCCGGCGGTTTCGATCCACAGGCTGTCGGCTCCGCAGACCGAGACGAGAGGACTGAAGCGCAGGCACCATGCGGCAAGGCGATTGAGGGCAGCCTGATCCGAAGCAGGGTCCGCTTCGGCTATGCTCAATGCGGGTACGATGGCCTGAGCATGGGCGATGGCCATGCCGGCATGCAGGCCGATCGACTGGGCTCGTGCACAGGCGCTGTGGATAAGGCGCCGGGAGCCTATGCGGTGCGCGGTGACGAAGGGGGTATCAGGCAGCTGAGGAGAGGATTCGCTGCGTTTCAGCCGGTCGGTGGGCCAGGTCGGCAGGAACACGCATAAGACCCTGTGCATCGCATGCTTCCATGATCCAGGTTGAAGGGGTTCCGCCTCGGCAACGTGTGAGTTCAAGACGCCAGCGGGCACGGCCGATGCCGAGGTTTTCCGGTGTTGCGCCGGGTAGCGGGGAGGAAGGCAAAGACGTGATGCGCCAGCGTGTTGTGGCGGCATTTGGAGGATCCGGCTTTTCGGCATCAGGTTCGGATTGGTGGGACTTATGATTTTGCGATGTGGATTTGACGAAGCTGGAGTTGCTTCGGGATGGGTGTTGATTGTGAGATTGCCTTTGATTTTCAGGATGTCTGCGAAGAGCCAAGGCTGTAACGCCGGATTTTTCGGCGGCGAGAACGAGGCGGCGGGAGGCTGTCATCGGCAGGCGGGATAGCTCGCCCAGCACTGCGGCCAGGCCGGGATGACGCAGGGCTTCTTCCATGAGGAGGAGTACGGTTTTTTCGTCAGGCGCGCGGGCGTGCAGGACGCGATCCGGATGGAGGCCGGCACAGGCGAGGCCCGGGGCAAAGATGTCGTCGTTGAAGGCACACCAGAGGATAGGACCGTTGATGCGGGCCAGGATGCCTGCGGCGAACAGAGCGGCGGTGGCTGGGCCGGTGTCGCCAGTGCCAGAGATTTCGTGCAAGGCGGCACGGGAGAGGCCGTGTTCGGGCAAATGGACGTCGATCTCCAACACGCCGAAGGGAAGCGTTCCGTAGGTGGGAGGGTGAAAGCGTTCCAGAGCGCTGATGCGGGAGCGGAGCGCTTGTATGGTTGCATGGGTTGGGCTCATGTTCGCATTTTGTTCTCGTATTCAGGAAGCGTCAAGCTTTGGGGGGTATGCTCGCGAGGGCATGGCCAAGCACATTAAGGAGATGAACAACGACATGGATGGCGCATCTGCGGTGCACTCGTGGCAGCCGGGTTCTTGAAGAGGCTCCTAATTCCGGACGCGCCGGCGTGGTTGCTGGCGGTGATCTATGCCGCCTTTGCCTTGCCGTTTGTGCTGTTGCTGGCAGTGCTTGTCCCGCCGATGCAGGCGCCCGACGAGGTGGCGCATTTTGGACGGGCAGACCAGATCAGTCACGGCGAGTTGTTTGCTTACCGCTTTGCGCCGGGCGCTGCTGGAGGCCGCGTGGACGTCGGTCTGGTCGAGGCGCTTGTGCGGTTTTATCCACTTGCATTGCACGCCGACATCAAGGTGACGCGGGCGCTATATGCCCCGGTTGCATGGGGCGATGTTCAAACAAGACATTTTCCAAACACGGCGCTTTATCCACCGATATTTTATGCACCTTCGGTGGTGGCCATCTGGTGTGGCAAGGCAATCGGCTTGGACGTGCTGCACACAGCGACATTGGCGCGACTGTTTACGGGTGTGCTCTCTGTAGCGATTGCCGCGGTAGCGATCGCCTTGGCAGATGAAGCGGCTATTTGGCTATTTGCACTATTGCTGCTGCCATCATCGGCTTTGCTGATGGGAGCGATCTCCCAGGACGGACCGATGCTCGCATGCGCGGCCCTCGCGGCATCACTGATGGTGCGATTGCAACGTGAGTCATCAGCCACGTGGCGTGCCAAGCTGCTTTTGCTGTGCGCGATCATCGCATCCATGGGCATGGCGCGGCCACCCTATTCTGCGCTTGCCGTTCTGCCTCTTGCCCTGACGCGATTACCTGCGCGCGTACGATGGCTCTCGGCCTCGACGACATTTGTAGTGACCGCAGGTTGGTCGGCTTCCTGTGCTGTTTGGACTCTGGTCAGCGTCGATCCATTCCATAAGGCAGACCCGGCTAGGCAGGTGTATTATCTTGCGGCGCATATCTTTACGTTGCCATCGCTGGTGTTCGACACATTGTCACGGTATTTTCTTACCGAGTATGCGGGATATTTTGTGGCGCCACTGCAGTTGCACCCTGCATATTTCGTGACTGCCTGGTTTGTTCTTGCGAGTGCCTTAGCTGGTTCGGCTGTTGCCGGAGCGCGACCGCAGGTGCGAACCGCCTTGGTCGTTGGCGTTGCCATTCTCGTAGCGATATTCGGGATCTTCGCACTGCAATATCTGACTTGGACCGCAGTCGGCGCAAGCACCATAGATGGCGTGCTTGGGCGCTACTTTTTGCCGCTTGCAGTGCTGTTCGGATGCTGTCTCACCCGGCCCGAAGGAGCCACTGTTGGACCAAACTGGTTCTACCCTATCGTGGTGGCGTTTCCCGTAATCAGCATCGTCCTCTCCCTACACAGCCTTATTCTGCGGTTTTATATTTAGGTGAAGTTTGCTCGAGTAACTCGGTTCTCAAGTCAGGGGTGGCGTGCACCCAGGCGGAGCCGTTCCAGATGCGCCCGCTCACGCTTGGTTCACCATCTTCACTTATCGTAATCAAATTATAGGCGTTCGGCTCACCGCGTAATCTGGTGGACGTTGCCGATCCACCTTGCACAATGAGCGGCGAAAGGGCGCCTGGCCGGCTGACGCGCGCATAACTGCGATGAAGATGGCCAGCTAATACGATGCGGACATTGTGCTCAGCAAAGGCCGCAAGTGCGGCTCGAGCGTTGCCGGCGAGTTGTTGCGTCGGCATCGTTTCAGGTGCGAGGAGGGGGTGGTGCGCAACGACGATTTTGGTTAGCGACGACGGTAAAATGCGCATCCTGTCCAGGAGGTGACGCAAGCGACGATTGCTCACGCGGCCGCGGGACCAGTCGAGATGAGGGCCTCCTCGGCGTGCGGTGTTCAATCCGAGAACAGCAACGTTCGTTCCTTGCCACACCGGTTCGGTTTCCGGGCTGATTTCTTCGTGCCATCGTCGGTAGGGATCGGTAAAGCGCTCGACAAGCCGGTAAGGCGTGATGTCGTGATTGCCGGGCACTGCGAGGCTTGGGCATGGAAACGCATCGATGAAGGCCCGGGCTGCTCGAAACTCGGCATGTCGCGCCCCTTGCGTGAGGTCGCCGCTGATGGCGACGAGATCAGGTGGGTCCTGATGAAGCTCTTGCTGCAGGGCATCGGCGATCTCTAAATCAATTGCGCCGAAATGAAGGTCCGTGAGGTGAGCGATGCGGTTTATCGGGCCGGCTCGTTTCGATGGTGGACTTGGCATGGACGGAAGAACCTAGGAAAAAACGGGAGAGGCACCCGATTAAGCTGATTTTAACGCCGCCCAGCTAAAATCCGACTGCGGGCCATTCTGGCGCCCGCACTTGGAGTGCACATCAGTCGCGCTGCACTTCGGCAGGTTGATTTGGTGCGATGACGCGGAGGGCGCGATGATGGATCGTATAGCGAAGCGGTGGATCGACCAGGCGAAGTTCGCCGTCAACCAGGACATGGAGGGCCGTGTTTCCGGTGTCGAACCGGGCTTCGGTGGTGAGGATGACTTGAACTTCGGGAGCTTTGAATGTGCCTGTGAGCACTGTTCGCAGTAGGAGGGCGACGTGGCGGAGGGGCGAGTTGGGGCGAACGATGTAGATGGCGAGCGTGTTTCCATCGAGGCAGGAGCGACTGAAAAGGCGGCCACCTTCGTCATTCAGCTTGTTGACGGTGATCGTGATCGATGGGGAGCGGATGCGGAGTGTCTGGCCATTGCAGTGAAGCGTAAGCCGCTGATTTGCGTTCCGGCGCAAGGCTCGCAGCGCGGCAGACGCAAAGCCAGTCCATGCGAACAAGCCATTGCCCCGCTTCCTAGCCAATTCTCGGTGCCGACTGAGTTTCGCCGGGGTGCCGAGCATCGAGGCGCAGAGGAAGAGGTTGCCGTTCACCTCGCCGACATCGATAGACCGCGTATCTTCGGCGGCCAGATGAGAGATCGCATCGGCAAAATCGCCGGCCGGAAGCTGCAGATCACTGGCGAGCAGATTCATTGTTCCGCAGGGTATGATGCCGAGTGCGATGTCAGATCCCGCGAGCAATCCAGCGGCGCATGCGATGGTGCCGTCGCCTCCCGCTACGACCATCCGGGTTGCCCCGTTATCTCTGGCCTGCTGCAGGCGGTCCGTCAGTGTGCCGGGACCGGGTGGGACCAGCGTCGCCTCTATGCCCCGGTCTTTGAACAGCGCCGCCAATGATTCGGTGGCGTTATCCTGTCCGAGCAACGCGCCAGCCTTTGCATTCAGCACAACAAAGGTGGTTTCTCCGTGATTTTCTTGCTGCTCCGTGGGCCGGTTTGATTCAGATACTGCCAATTGCTGCCTGCATTGCTCATAACATGGACAAAACGCGGGCGCTCGCAGAAGGTGCCGCCGGTTTCGGACATTGCGACGCATTGCGAGCTGCTCTTCTCTCCAACTCCTCGGCTGAGGATACCTGTTTTCGATGCAGGTTTTCTGCTGCGGCTCGTCGCAGCTGGGATTGGTTATCGGCACAGATGCGGCAGCCATGGCTTCGAAGCGGAACATGAAGAGCTCGGTTCAGGCAGGAAAGCCCGCGTTCTGAGGCGGGGTGAGTTCTGGTGCTGGGCTAAAGAGCGCGAACAAGGTGCAGGAGACGCAGTTGGATATCTATACCGGCCCATTCTTCGAACAGGCCCGAGAGCAGTTCGGCGTGATTGCAGACTATCTGGAAGTGCCGCAGCACCAGCGAGACAGGCTGCTGTTGCCCAAGCGCGCCATCATGGTGTCATGCCCGATCCATAGGGACGATGGCAGCGAGGCTGTTTTCACCGGATTTCGGGTTCAGCATCATCTTACAATGGGGCCGACGAAGGGTGGAACGCGTTATGCGGGCGACCTGAACCTCGGTGAAGTGGCGGCGCTGGCAATATCGATGAGCTGGAAATGTGCGCTGGCCGGCCTTCCTTACGGCGGGGCGAAAGGTGGCGTTGCAGTTGACCCTTATAGCTTGTCCCGTCGGGAGCTCGAGGCGGTCTCGCGCCGCTATATGCAGGAGATGATCCCGTTCGTCGGGCCCAAGACCGACGTTATGGCACCAGATATGGGCACGAACGAGCAGGTCATGGCGTGGTACATGGATACATATTCCATGTACCAGGGGCAGACCGTGACCGAGATCGTTACGGGTAAACCGGTGGATGCCGGTGGAACGGTGGGACGCCGCGAGGCCACTGGTCGTGGCGTTGTGCATCTGGTCGGGCGGGCCATGGAGCGGTTGCACATGAACCCGATCGAGACGACTGCAATCATTCAGGGGTTCGGCAATGTCGGCAGTGTGACTGCACAGGCTTTGGTGCAGCAGGGCGTTCGCGTAATCGGTGTTTCAGACCATACGGCATGCTACTTCGACGCGCGCGGGCTCGATGTGCCGGCAATGATCCATCATTGTGAGCAGAAGGGGTTTCTGGCCGGGTATTCGACCGAGGCTGCGTTCGATCCCCACCTGTTGCTTGAGCAGAAATGCGACATCCTGGTTCCAGCGGCCCTGGAGCGGGTTATCGACGAAACAGTGGCGCGTAAGTTGCAGTGCCGTATCCTGGCCGAGGGTGCCAACGGACCGACGACACCCGATGCGGATCGGGTGTTGAACGAACGTCAGGACGAGATTTTCGTCATCCCGGACATCCTGTGCAACGCTGGCGGCGTGGTCGTGAGTTACTTCGAGTGGGTTCAGGATCTGCAGCAGCTTTTCTGGACCGAACCTGAGGTTCGCGACCGCCTGAACCGCATTCTCGAGCGCGCATTTCAAGCGGTGATGCACCGGGTCGAACGCGATCGTGTGCCACATCGGACCGCTGCCATGGCTATTGGCGTGGAGAAGGTGCAGCGGGCGAAGATTACGCGCGGATTGTTTCCATAGACTCAAGGGGTATAGGGGGTTGGCTGGGCGGCCAGAGGTGACTTCGCCGTCCGGTCACATACTATTTTGCGCGGCGCGGGCTCGACGCAAATTGCTCCCTGGAGAAGCGTCCACGAGGGCATGGAATGAGCATTCTCGATAAGGTCGCGCATGCTGTCTTGCAGATATTGGGGTTTTGCGCGGGTTTTGTACTGGATGCACTGGGCTTTGCCGAGGCTGGGCTGCGCTCGTTGATGCTGAGTGCCGGACTGGGGCCTGACGTGCAGACCTGCCTCTTGATCTTGATCGTTTCGACATTCCTGATGGGGGTTTGGAGGCTCTTGAAAGGAGCTTTGCGCTTCGTCCTCGGCTTGATATTGGTCTTGATACTCGCCCACACGCTCGGCCATCTGGCTCACGGTGG
>CAZZVF010000142.1:0-7714 GCA_964657355.1 uncultured Buchnera sp. | reverse complement strand
CCATCCCCTCGCAGGCGCAGGCGATGATCATGAGCGGCGTCATCCGCGAGGGCTTCCTGTGGAGCCCCAAGGATGCCGGCTACGGCATGGTCGCGGTCGCCCGCATGGCCATCGACGGCACCCCGATCAAGACCGGCACCGAGATCCCGACCCTGGGCGCCGCCACCGTCGACGAGGCCAACAAGGTCATCCAGGTCGACCGCATCCTGACCATCAACAAGACCACCATCGCCGACCTCGTACCTCCCCGCGAAAGGGGCCGCTACCAGGGCTGGGTCGCCGGCGTCTTCGCGCTATGCAGTGTGGCCGGGCCGCTGCTCGGCGGCTTCATAACCGATGCCCTGACCTGGCCATGGATCTTCTATATCAACATCCCGGTCGGTGCGGCCGCCCTCGCCATCATCGCACGGTCGCTGCGCACCCATCAGGTGCTGACACCGCGCAAGATCGACGTCGCCGGCTTCGTCCTGCTGATTGGCGGCACTTGCACGGGGCTGCTGGCACTCAGCTGGGGCGGCAGTACCTACCCATGGGGATCCCCGCCGGTGCTCGTGCTAGCGGCCGTGACCGTGCTGCTGTTCGGCGTGCTCATCCCGGTCGAGCGCGCCGCCCCAGAACCCGCGCTTCCGCCACGCCTGTTCCGCGACGGCGTGTTCGTGCGCGGCGTCGTGGTGGTCAGCCTGGCATCGATGGCGATGTTCGGCTCCTTGGTGTTCATACCGTTGTTTTTCCAATTGGTGCTCGGCGCCAGTGCGACCGAAGCCGGCTTGCGCATGGCGCCCATGATGGGCGGATTGATCATCTCCTCGGTGATCGGCGGCCGCCTGGTCACCCGCACCGGCCGCTACAAACGCTTCCCGATTATCGGCCTCGCCCTTGCAGTCGGCGCCTATATCCTGATGGCACACGCAGCCCTGGCGAACGCCGGCGCCAACGAGTTCGACGCCTTCCTGACAATGCTCGGCGCCGGCATCGGGCTCGTCATGCCGAACATTACCACCGCCATTCAGAACGCGGTCGCACGCGGCGATCTCGGTGTGGCCACCGCCACCCAGGCATTCTTCCGCTCGCTGGGCGGCGCATTCGGCGTTGCGATCTCGGGCACGCTGCTCAATGCGACACTGGGCGCCAGACTACCCAAGCAACTGCTCGGCGAGGGCTTGGCGCAGCTCAGGAGCCTGCCGCCCGCGGACAGAATCCCGCTCGTCGCCGCCTACAGCCAGGCGCTCGCAGTGATCTTCGCCGTGGCCGCAGCCATCGCCACGGTCGCGTTCGTAATCGTGCTGTTCCTGCCGGAGCGTCCGCTACAGGGCCGGCAATCCTGAACCAGCAGCGGTGCGGACGACAGAATACTTGCGGTCAGGCAACTAATAGGTTTTAGCAGAAGCATTACAGCCTCGCATTGAAGCCGGAGCGTTACCGTGCACTGCAAACACCCTCGCCACCTGCGACCGAACAAGCCGGCCCTGCTTGCCCCTTTCCTCCTAGCAGCCGCCTCCCTGTTGCTCCCGGCGCATGCAGATCCCGTCCTCCGGCGTGTCGTGCTGTCCTCCGGCGGCGTGGGGCAATTCGAGTTCGAGGCCGACGTGGAGGGAAACGCAGCCCTCAATCTCGATGTGCCGCTGGCTCAGGTCGACGACGTGCTGAAGAGCCTCGTCGTGGACGACCCCGCCGGCCCATCCTCCGGGGTGCGCTTGCCCGGGCGCCAACCGCTTTCGGAAAGCTTCAGAACGCTCCCGTTCAAGCCGGACGCCTTCGCATCCTCGGAGGCGTTGCTCGGAAGCCTGGTCGGCGAGCACATCAGGATACCGAAAACGGGCATTCAAGGGGCGATACTTGCGGTCAGCGCCGCCATCGGCGGTGACCCGAACGCGGGGGGCTTCCCAACCCGTTCCGTGCGCCACCGCCTTACCATCGCCACGTCCGATGGCATCCAGAGCATGATCCTGGAGGACACCCCTGCCATCGAATTTTCGTCGGCGACACTCCGAGGCCAGATCGCCCAGGCGCTGGACGCGATTGCCGCTCAGCGGGTGCAGGACCGCCGCACGCTGGTTCTGCAACTGGCGCAAGGCGGCCGCCGCCATGTCCGGTTCGGCTACGTCGTGCAGGTTCCGGTCTGGAAAACGACCTACCGTGTCACGCTGCAACAGGACGCGGCGGGGCACGACGCCTCGTCAAAGGGCGCGCGGCTGCAGGCTTACGCGGTCGTCGAAAATCTCAGCGGGCGTGACTGGAACAACGTGTCGGTGGTGCTCACCTCCGGCCGGCCCGTGCTGTTCCACACGCCGCTCTACCAGGCCATGATGGCCCAACGCCCGGAGGCACCGCTCGATCTCGGAGCCTCGCTGATCCCGCAGGTGGATGAAGCAGAGCCGGCCATGGCGCCCCCAAGGCGCACCCGGTTCGGTCTCACCGAAGGGATGCCCCCAGCGCCGCCGGCGATGGCCGCTCCGCCCCCGCCGTTTATCCCGCCGCCCGCAATGCCGATCCAACCGCCTCAAGCGGAAAGTAAGATCATAGTCGCTGGTGAGACTCCGGAAGGGCCTCCTCCCACGGAAATCAGCCAGTCCGTCGCGCAGGTCGAGTTCAGGCTCGCGGAACCCGTGACCGCGCCCTCAGGGCAGTCTCTCCTGCTGCCGATCCTCGACCGTACGATCCCCGCAAAACGTCTGGCACTGTTTCAGCAAGCCGCGTCATCCGTGCATCCGCTGGTGGCCCTGAAGCTGACAAACGATAGCGCGGGGGCCATGCCGCCAGGCCTCGTCACCTTGTTCGAACGGCACGGCGACGGCACGCTCGGCTATGTCGGCGACGCACGCATTCCGGCCATCGAGCCGGGCGAAGACAAGCTGGCGAGTTTCGCCGTCGACCTCGGCGTTAGCGTCGACGTGCAGCACAGCAATTCACAGGTGACCACCGGCGCAGAGATTTCGAAAGGCGTGATCTACCTGCATTACCGCTTGCGCGACGTCACGAACTACCGCGTCACGACGCCGAAAAACGGCGGCCGCACGCTGCTGGTGGAACAGCCGAAGATCGATGGCTACGAACTGACCGAACCTGCGGGAAAAGATGTGACGACGACCCCGCAGGCCTATCGCGTGAGCAGCGACCTGCCTGCCGGCACCACGCAAACGCTGTCGCTGGTCATGCAGCACAATGCGGGCGATCAGGTCGACATCGGGCAAAGAGATGCCTCTCAGATGCTGGCGTGGTCGGTGAACGGAGTGATACCGCAAGCCGTCCGAAGTGCCGTCGCCCACGCAGTGAGCTTGCGTCAGGAACTCGACGCCAGGAACGATGCAGTCTCGTCAGTCAAAGACCGCATCGATGCGATCGTGGCGGACCAGGACAGGGTGCGGAAGAACCTGGAAAGCGTTCCGCCCAACAGCGACCTGCAACGGCGATACCTCGCAACATTGCAGACGCAGGAAAACGATTTGGCCTCTTTGCGGACGCAGGCGGACGCCGCACGCAGACAGGCAGCCGAGGCCGATGCCGCTTTGAAAACCTACCTGGCCAATCTTAACCTCTGACGGTCCGCACCCGTTCAGGAAGCTGCGGACATCCCGGCGAGTGCGGACCTCACCGCTGCCAGCGCCTCGTCCGCATGCGCACCGTCGGGGCCGCCCGCCTGCGCCATGTCCGCACGGCCGCCGCCACCTTTGCCACCGACCGCGGCACTGGCGGCGCGCACGAGTTCGACCGCGCTGAAACGTGGCGTCAGGTCAGTCGACACGCCGACCACGATGCTCGCCTTGCCTTCTGCCGTGGAAACCAGCGCCACCACGCCGCCCTCGATCTGCTTGCCGATGGCCTCGGCAAGGCCCTTTAGGTCGCGCGCCGGCACGTCGCCGAGATTCCGCGCGGCAAGCTTCACGCCGCCGATCTCCTCGACCTCCGCAGCGCTGGCGCCCGTGGCCAATTTCTTCTGCAGCTCGCTGACCTGCCGTTCCAGCCGCTTGCGGTCCTCGATCAGGGCCGCGACGCGCTCCGGCACCTCGGCCGGACTGGCGCGCAGATTTGCCGCCACCTCCAGCAGGCGGCGATCGTTCTCCGCCATCAGCGCTTCGGCGGCTTCGCCCGTGACGGCTTCGACGCGGCGCACGCCGGCGCTGACGCCTGTCTCGCCGACAATGCGGAACAAACCGATATCACCGGTGCGCCGCACATGTGTTCCGCCGCAGAGTTCGATGGACCACGCTGGCTTTCCCGCGTCACCGGTCCCCATGGCGACGACGCGAACCTCGTCGCCGTATTTCTCGCCGAACAATGCCATGGCCCCTTCGGCGACGGCTGCTTCCGGCGTCATCAGGCGCGTGGTGACCTCGCTGTTTTCCCGCACCCGGGCATTCACCGCCGCTTCGGCAATGGCGAGTTCGGCCGCCGTGATCGGCTTCGTATGGCTTACGTCGAAACGCAACCTGTCAGGCGCGTTCAGGCTACCCTTCTGCTGCACATGGGTGCCGAGCTGCCGCCGCAGCGCCTCGTGCAGCAGATGCGTCGCACTGTGATGCGCACGGATATTGGTTCGCCGCGCATGATCGACGACCGCCACCACCGCCTGTCCGACACGCGCCGTGCCCGCTTCCACCACGCCCAGATGCGCGAACATGTCGCCCAGCTTCTTCTGCGTGTCCGTCACGCGGATGCGTAACCCTTCAGCACCGGTCACCACGCCGGTGTCGCCCACCTGGCCGCCACTTTCGGCATAAAACGGTGTCTGGTTCAGCAACATCGCGATCTGCGACCCTGCGGCCGCTGCCTGCACGGGCTTGCCGTCCATCACCAATGCGCGGATTTCGCCCTCGGCCGTTTCGGTGGAATAGCCGAGGAATTCGGTCGAGCCGGCCTGCTCGCGCAACTCGAACCACACTTTTTCGGTGGCAGCATCGCCCGAACCGCTCCACGCCGCCCGCGCACGCACGCGCTGCTCCGCCATCGCCGCCTCGAAGCCCGCCACATCCACGCTGCGGCCCTCCTCGCGCAACGCATCCTGCGTGAGGTCGAGCGGAAATCCGTAGGTGTCATAGAGCCTGAACGCGACGTCGCCCGGCAGTGTCTGCGCATCTCCCAGCCGGCTCGTCTCATCGGCAAGCAGCGACAAGCCGCGCTCCAGCATCGCCTTGAAGCGGGTCTCCTCCAGCTGCAGCGTTTCCGTTATCAGCTGCTCCGCACGGCCAAGTTCCGGATAGGCAGCACCCATCTGGCGCACCAATGCGGGCACCAGCCGGTAGAACACCGGATCGCGTGCGCCCATCATGTGCAAATGGCGCATGGCGCGGCGCATGATCCGTCGCAGCACGTAGCCGCGCCCTTCGTTGGACGGCAGAACCCCATCCGCAATCAGGAACGACGTGCTGCGCAAATGGTCGGCGACCACCTTGTGGCTGGTCCGCCAAGGCCCGTCGGCCGCAACACCCGTCGCCTCTGCACTGGCCGCGATCAACGCGCGAAACGTATCCGTGTCGTAGTTGTCGTGCACGCCCTGCAGCACGGCCGCAATGCGCTCGAGCCCCATGCCCGTATCGATGGACGGCCGCGGCAGCGGCGTGCGCGTGCCTGGCGGTCCTTCCTCGAACTGCATGAAGACCAGGTTCCAGATTTCGATGAACCGGTCGCCATCCTCGTCGGCGCTGCCCGGCGGCCCGCCCGGAATATGGTCGCCGTGGTCGTAGAAGATCTCCGAGCACGGCCCGCATGGACCGGTATCGCCCATGCGCCAGAAATTGTCCGACGTCGGAATCCTGATGATGCGATCCTCGGACAGGCCCGCGATCTTCTTCCACAGCGCAGCCGCGTCTTCGTCCTCGGAATAGACAGTGACCAGCAGCCGGTCTTTCGCGAGGCCGAAATCGCGCGTGATCAGGTTCCAGGCAAGCTCGATCGCCAGCGGCTTGAAGTAGTCGCCGAAACTGAAATTGCCGAGCATCTCGAAAAATGTGTGGTGCCGCGCGGTGTAGCCGACATTGTCGAGGTCGTTGTGCTTGCCGCCGGCGCGCACGCATTTCTGCGACGATGCGGCGCGCGTATATGGGCGCCGCTCTTGCCCGGTGAACACATTCTTGAACTGGACCATGCCCGCGTTGGTGAACAACAGCGTCGGGTCGTTGCGCGGCACGAGCGGAGAGCTCGGCACAGGCTCATGGCCCTGGCGGACGAAGTAATCGAGGAAGGTGGCGCGAATGTCGTTGCTGCTGGGCATGGATGGCACGTAGCGCAGGGTTGCCGGTTAAGGAAGGCCGCCCGCTTCGGGCCTTGCTCAGCTCTCGGCAGCGACGGGTTCGGCCAGCACGCCGAGTGCCGCCGCGATGCCGAACTCGCCGGGCAGGGCGCCGCGCGGAAAAAGCCGCGTCACGTGGCCCATCTTCCGCCCGGCCGGCGCTTCGACCTTGCCGTAATGATGCGGGATCAGGCCAGGCGTTGCCAGAGTCTGCGGCCACAAAGCCAGCTCGTCGGCGCCGACCAGGTTCTTCATGACCGCATCCGAATGGCGCTCGGCGGGCGGCAACGGCAGCCCGGCCACCGCCCTGATATGCATTTCGAACTGACTGGCCGGGCAGGCATCGATGGTCCAGTGGCCGGAGTTGTGCGGCCTTGGCGCCAGCTCGTTCACCAGCACTCCGCCATCGCGGTCGACGAACATTTCCACCGCGAGCAGCCCGGTCAGGTTCAGGCTGTACGCTATGGTAGCGGCAATTTCCTGCGCGCGCGACGCCGTTTCCGCACCGATCCGCGCAGGCGCCAGGGTAAGGTCGAGGATGTGGTTGCGGTGCCGGTTTTCCACAGTATCGAAAGCCACGGTCCGGCCATCGCCACCGCGGGCCACGATCACGCTGATCTCGCAGGCAAAATCGATGAAGCCCTCGAGGATCAACGGCTTTGGCGACAACGCCTCCCAGGCTGCGTCCAAATCGTCCGGACCGCGCAGCATCCTCTGCCCACGCCCGTCATAGCCGAGCCGCGTGGTCTTGAGCACGGACGGATAGCCAAGCTGCGCGACCGCTGCCTCCAGCGCATCGCGGCGGCTCACTTCAATCCAGGGTGCCGTCGCAGCACCTGTGCCATTGACGAAACTTTTCTCCGCGACCCGGTCCTGGGTGAGCCTGAGGATGGCAGGGGAGGGGTGCACGGGACGCAACGAGGCGAGCAGCTCTAGCCCCCCGGCGCTGACGTTCTCGAACTCGAAGGTGATCACGTCCACGGCTTGCGCGAACCGCCGCAACACGTCCGGATCGTCGAAGCTGCCGATGGTGGCGCCGGCCGAAACCTGTTCCGCCGGCCCGTCTGGCTCGCCGGCCAGGATATGGCACCGGTAGCCTAGCCGCGCCGCCGCCATCGCGGACATCCGCCCCAGCTGGCCACCGCCGACGATGCCGACAGTGGCGTTGAGAGGGAGCGCGCCCGTCACTCGTCGGAAGGCGTTGCGGCGACCGCGGCCGTCTGTTGCGCCCGATAGGCGTCGAGGCGGCCGGCGAGGGCCTGGTCGCTCAACGCCAGAATGGAGGCTGCAAGAAGGCCGGCGTTCACGGCACCAGCCCGCCCGATCGCAAGCGTCGCCACCGGCACCCCAGCGGGCATCTGAACGATGGATAACAGGCTGTCCATGCCGGTCAGCGCCTGGCTCTGCACCGGTACGCCGAGCACCGGGAGCGGCGTCCAGGCCGCGCACATGCCCGGCAGGTGGGCGGCACCGCCGGCACCGGCCACG
>CAZZVF010000141.1:5713-7716 GCA_964657355.1 uncultured Buchnera sp. | reverse complement strand
ACACGCGGGTCGCGGCAGCGCTGGAAACAGCCGGCCGCAAGCTGGTCCTGCACCGCACCGCAACCCTGATCGATCCGGACCAGGTTCGCACCAAGACGGGCGGCATCTACGGCATGTACACGCCGTTTTCCCGCGCCGTGCTGGCACAGGGCGACCCGCCGCCGCCCCAACCCGCTCCGCGCCACATCGCGGTGCCACCGAAGATGCCGGCCAGCGACAGGCTCGACGATTGGCAGTTGCTGCCGACCCGGCCGAACTGGGCGACGCAATTCGGCGACATCTGGACCCCTGGGGAAGGAGCGGCTCGTGCGCGGCTCCAGCTTTTCCTGCGCAATGCCGTCGAGCGTTACGCCACCGGCCGCAACCTGCCCGGCGAAGACGGCACTTCGATGCTCTCGCCGCACCTGCATTTCGGCGAAATCTCGCCGCGCGCGGTCTGGTACGCCGTCCGCGAACTCGGCACGCCCGAAACGACCAAAACCTTCCTCGGCGAAATCATCTGGCGCGACTTTTCCGCCTACCTGCTCTGGCATAATCCCAGCCTGCCGGAAATTCCGCTGCGCCCGGCTTTCGCCAAGCTCGGCTGGCGCGACGACGAGGCCGGGCTGGCCGCCTGGCAACGTGGCCGCACCGGCGTGCCGATCGTCGATGCCGGCCTGCGCCAGCTGTGGCAGACCGGCTGGATGCACAACCGCGTGCGCATGATCGCGGCGAGCTTCCTGGTGAAACACCTGCTGATTTCCTGGCAACAGGGCGCCGCGTGGTTCTGGGACACGCTCGTCGACGCCGACCTCGCTAGCAATGCCGCCAGTTGGCAATGGGTCGCTGGAACCGGAATCGATGCGCAGCCTTTCTTTCGCGTGTTCAATCCGGTGACCCAGGGCGAGAAGTTCGATGCCGACGGCGGCTATGTCCGCCGCTACGTGCCCGAACTCGCCTCCTTGCCGGACCGCTATCTGCATGCCCCTTGGGACGCGCCCGGAGCTGTGCTCGACAAGGCCGGCATCGTCCTCGGCCAGACCTACCCAAAGCCGGTGGTCGATCTCGCCCGTGGCCGTCTGCGGGCACTCGATACCTATCGCCGGACCGTGCGTGAGGGGCGCTCATAATGGCGGACTGGATGGGCATCGCGGGCGCGGAGCCACCCGCTTTGAATGGCCTGCCGCCAAGCGATGCCGGCGCGCGCTCCATTCCCGCCGGCCGTGGGCTGCGTGTTGTCGGCGATGTCCATGGCGACCTGCGGGCGTTTGCTTTCGCGGCTGAGACGGACCGCTTCGTCATCCAGCTGGGCGACCTCACCGATTGCGGCCCGGATAGTGCGGGCGCGTTGCGGCTGATGTTCCGCCTGCTCGACGAAGGGCGGGGCCTGTTCCTGCTCGGTAATCACGATCGCAAACTCGGGCGCGCCCTCAAAGGCGAGCGGGTCAAGATCGGTCCCGATCTCGAAGCGACACTGTCGTCGCTCGATCCCGCCATGCGGGCCCGCGTGCTGGCGGAGGCCGAACAGGCGCCGGCTTGGATCGTCCATGGCAACCGCTTCTTCGTGCACGCCGCGTTCCACTCGCAGATGCTGCTCAACGCGCCCCCACCGCCGCTGGGTCCGGTCGATCCGCTGCTGTCGCGCGCATTGTTCGGCGAGACGACGGGCCGGACGCAGCCGGACGGCTTTCCCGAGCGGCTGCTGCGCTGGGTCAACCACATCCCGGCAGGTGTGACCGTGTATTGCGGCCATGACCAGCGCAGCCGGGACGGTCGCCCGTGGATCGCGCGCGGCGATGGCGGCGGCTTGGCGGTGTTCATGGACACGGGCGCCGGCAAGGGGGGACACTTATCCTGGATAGACCTCGACTAACCTTTTGTTTGTGCAAACGCGCTCCGGCAGAATTTCGAAAATGGTGCGCGGCGAGCCAGAGGCACCCCTCGTTGCCGGTCGAGCGTGGGTTTCCGGGCACCGGAGCGGAGCGGGCGCTTGCCCGTGAGCACCGAAGCACAGGAAAACCGCG
>CAZZVF010000141.1:0-5613 GCA_964657355.1 uncultured Buchnera sp. | reverse complement strand
GCACCGGAGCGGAGCGGGCGCTTGCCCGTGAGCACCGAAGCACAGGAAAACCGCGCTGGATGACCGCCGCACACCATTTTCACCACGGCTTGCGAGTGGGGGGCGCCTCTGCTACAGCGCGCGGCTGATCGAATTTCAAACACGTGACACCGTCCCAAAGGCGGAGCGAGCCGGGTTTCGCGCCCGATGTCACAACCGGAGACGACGCGTATGGCCGTACCGAAGCGGAAAACCTCGCCTAGCCGGCGCGGCATGCGCCGCAGCCACCAGGCGTTGCCGACTGAAGCCCATGCGGAATGCAGCAGCTGCGGCGAACTCAAGCGCCCGCACCATGTCTGTGCATCGTGCGGCCATTACGATGGCCGTGAAGTCGTGGGCGCTGGCAAGGCTCTCAAGGGCGCTGTTCGGGTCTGATCCGGTCTTGCCGACCGGCGTCCCGGCGTTCGGCTTTCCGACCCCGCTTCACGGTGCCGCATGACCGGCTCGGGCGCGACCCAGCCTTTTACGCTCGCAGTGGACGCGATGGGGGGCGACCAGGCACCCGGCATCGTGATCGCCGGGCTGGCGATCGCCGCTGAGCGTCACCCCGAGGCGCGCTTTCTGTTGACCGGCGACGAGGCATTGCTGGGCCCGCTGCTGGCCGCCAATGCGCGGGCGAGGGCTGCCTGCACAGTGAGGCACACGTCCGAGGCGATCAGTGCCGAGTGCAAGCCGACCATCGCACTGCGTATGCGCGGTGCCAGCATGCGTCTCGCCATCGAGGCCGTCGCCAACGGCGAAGCCGAGGGCGTGGTTTCCGCCGGCAACACCGGTGCGCTGCTCGCCCTCTCCAAGATCGTTATCAAGACGCTGCCTGGCATCGATCGCCCCGCCATGGCCGCCATCATGCCGTCGGCACGCGGCGACGTCGTCATGCTCGACCTCGGTGCCAATGTGGTCTGCGACACCCGCAATTTGGTCGAGTTCGCACTCCTCGGCGACATGTTCGCCCGCACCGTGCTCGGCCTCACGGCGCCGACGATCGGCCTGCTAAACGTCGGCTCCGAGGAAATGAAGGGCGACGACCGCCTGCGCAATGCCGCCGAAATCCTTCGCCGGAGCCAGCTCGGCAACCAGTTCGCAGGCTTCGTCGAGGGCCATGACATCACCGCCGGCACCACGGACGTCGTGGTGACGGACGGCTTCACCGGCAACATCGCGCTGAAGACGGGCGAAGGCGCGCTGAAGCTGGTGACGGACCTGCTGCGGCAGATCTTCTCGAGCAGCCTGTCGGCCAAGATGGGCTACCTGCTCGCCAAATCGGGCCTCGACCAGATGAAGCTGTGGCTCGACCCGCGCCGCTACAACGGTGCCGTCATGCTCGGCCTCAACGGCGTCGTCGTGAAGTCGCATGGCGGCACCGATGCCGAAGGCTTCGCCCACGCGACCGACGTGGCGCTCGACATGGTGCTGCATCGCTTCAACGACCGCATACGCGAAGGCCTGGGACGGCTCGGCGACGCCATGGCGCCCGCACCGGCGACAGGCGGCAAGACCAGCCTCGAAGCAGCCCGGTAGCTCTCCCCATGCAGTTCCGCTCCATCATCGCCGGCGCAGGCGGCTACCTGCCCGAGCGCCTGGTCACCAACGACGAGCTCGCCCGCACCGTCGACACGTCCGACGAATGGATCACCGGCCGCACCGGCATCCGGCAGCGCTATCTCGCAGCGCCGCACGAGACCGCGGCCTTCATGGGCGCACGGGCGGCCGCGGCGGCGCTCGCCCATGCCGGCGTCGATGCGCGCGAGGTCGACGCCATCATCCTCGGCACCTCGACGCCGGACGATGCGTTCCCGGCCACCGCCGTGAAGGTCCAGCAGCTGCTCGGCATCACCACCGGCTTCGCGTTCGACGTATCGGCCGCCTGTAGCGGCTTCATCTTCGCGCTCTCCGCCGCTGACGGCTTCATCCGCACCGGCATGGCCCGCAACGTCCTGGTGATCGGCAGCGAGGTGTATTCCCGCATTCTCGACTGGTCGGACCGCACCACCTGCGTGCTGTTCGGCGATGGCGCCGGCGCCGTGCTGCTGCGTGCCGGTGCACCCGACGGCCCCGGCATCCTGTCGACGCATCTACACTCGAACGGCGATTACGGCAGCATTCTCTATGTGGATGGCGCCGTGGGACAGCCGGAGCGTTCCGGCCACCTCGTCATGAAGGGCCAGGAAGTGTTTCGCCACGCGGTCACCAAGCTGGCCCAGGTGGTCGACGAGGCGCTCGCGGCCCACGGGCTGAGCCATGCCGACGTCGACTGGCTCGTGCCGCACCAGGCGAACCGCCGCATCATCGACGCCATGGGCAAGAAACTCGGCCTGCCGCCGGAGCGCGTCGTCGTCACGGTCGACCGCCACGCCAACACGTCCGCCGCCTCGGTACCCCTGGCACTCGACGAGGCGTGGCGTGACGGCCGCATCAAGCAGGGCGACCTGGTGCTGATGGAGGCGCTCGGCGGTGGGCTTACCTGGGGCTCTGCACTCGTACGCATCTAAGCGCCTGTCGCGCCCGGTGCAGCCCGGCGCTGCACACTCGTAACATATTGAACATGCATGATTCGTTGACTGTGGCGAAGTCGTTCCATTAACCTCAATTCATGAACACGATCACCCGCGCACACCTGGCCGAGAGGATCTACACGCAGGTTGGATTGTCGCGGAACGAGTCGGCCGACCTGCTGGAAGCCGTGCTGGAGAAGGTATCGTCCGCTTTGGAGGCGGGTGAATCCGTCAAGATCAGCGGGTTCGGGACCTTCTCCGTGAGGCAGAAAGGCAGGCGGGTTGGGCGCAATCCCAAGACCGGCGTCGAAGTGCCCATCCTGCCGAGGCGCGTGCTGGTGTTCCGTCCGAGCCAGGTGATGAAGGCTCAGATCAACGGCCAGGCCATTCCGGAAGGCGACGACGAATGATCATGCCCGGCCGCATCCCGGCGAACGATATCGGCCCGCCTGCTTCCGATCATGGCGAGACGGCAGGTGACGGCCTTCGCCCACGGCTGCGCAAGGCGGCCGGCGCGTTCCGCACCATCAGCGAAGTGGCCGACGAGCTGCACATTCCGCAGCATGTGCTGCGCTTCTGGGAGACCAAGTTCCCCCAGGTGAAGCCGCTCAAGCGGGGCGGTGGGCGGCGCTACTACCGCCCGGACGACATCGCGCTGCTGCGCCGGATCTCCGACCTCCTCTACATCCAGGGCTACACGATCAAGGGCGTGCAACGCCTGCTGCGCGAAGGCGGCGGCCGTCTCGCCGACAACATCCCGCCTCCCACCGAAGCCGAACGCGCCGCCGCCGAGGCCGAGCGCGACCAGGCCGAGCCGCCCCAGATGCAGCTGCTGACGCCCGAAATGGCGCCCAGCTCGCCCCGCCGCCCTTCCGAAGCCGAACGCCTCCGCGCCAGCCTCGTCCACGTCCTGCACGAACTCGAAGCCCTGCGCGCGCTGCTACCATAAGCGCATGCCTCGGCATGCGCGCTCTGGTGAACTAGGCACCCATGGGGTTTTCAACGGCCCGACGTTGCTCTAGTCAAAGCACAGTCGGAGCGTAGCGCAGTCTGGTAGCGCATCAGTCTGGGGGACTGGGGGTCGTGGGTTCGAATCCCGCCGCTCCGACCAACGCGCATCCCCTCTCTATGTCGGCATCTCTGCCGGCGCCATGAGCGGTGCAAACCGTGCGACATTGTTCAGCAGCGCCAGCGTTTGCAGCCGGTCAGGGTCTATGCCCGGCATGCGCTGTTTCACGCAGTATGCCCACAGCGCCTTGTCGACGCAGGTTCGCGCTTCCATCAGATCGTACGCCTCGGCGGTCAGCTCGCGAGCCAGTGGCGAGCGGAATTCGTGCGGGATCGCGCCCGTTTCATTGACAGTGGAGCGCTCCACCGTGCTGTGCAGCCACCGCCCGAGATTGCTAAACAGCGAGCTGTTTTCCACCACGTCGACGAACGAGAGCGACGCCACACACTGTAGCGCCTCCTCCAGCACGGAACGGTAATCTTCCTGTAGGATAAAGCCATCCTCCGGAATGAGCGGAGACGGCCACAGCAGCATCCGTGCCGCGACGTTGTCGGTGTGGTTGGCAATTTCCGGTGTGCGCAGAAAGCCTGTGAGCGATTGCCGCGCCTGCTTGTGGTAAGCTGCATAGGCACCCCACGGCGCCAAACCGTGATCTTCGTGCGAGCGCATGAACAACCACTGCGACAGCGTGCGCGACATGGGCTCCCGCAAGATGGTCATGCACTCCACGGCCTCGTATCGTGCTCGGATCGTCGAGAGGGCGATGTGGCCGCGCACCAGATCCGCTGCAGCGGGCAGGTCTTCCGGCGAGAGGAAAACCTTCGCCCGCAAACCAGCCTCGAGCGTGGCGAAGTCCCGAAACGCCCCGAAGCTCGACCGGTCCCAGCCGAACACCTCCTGCTTCGGCCGCAGTGCCCGGCGCAGGCTTGTGGCCACGGCCGTTCCCGCAGTCTTCGGCACATGCATGAAGCCGATGACCCGATCGTCTGTCTGGTGGCGCATCGCCGCGGGCTGCTTCATGGTCCGCATCAAGTTACAAGCCGCCGGGACAGAGGCAAGCAGCTCAACCGCGCGCCATCGGCCCACGCCCTAGCCTGTCCCCCGCCGCCTGTGTAGGTTCCCGGCCTTCCGAGCCGGCACCCAAGCCGGGCACCTTCCAAGCCACCAGGACGACCCATGCGCCTCTCCCGCAGTCTCGTGCCCACGCTCAAGGAAACGCCCTCCGAGGCGCAGATCGCCTCGCACCGGCTGATGCTGCGCGCCGGCATGGTGCGACAGACGGCGTCGGGCATCTATGCGTGGCTGCCGGTGGGGCTGCGGGTGATGAACAACATCGCCGCCATCGTGCGCGCGGAGCAGGACATCGCCGGCGCCCAGGAACTGCTCATGCCGACGCTGCAGACCGCCGATCTGTGGCGCGAGAGCGGCCGCTACGACGCCTATGGCCCGGAGATGCTGCGCATCCGCGACCGCCACGAGCGCGACCTGCTCTACGGTCCGACCAACGAGGAGATGATCACCGACCTCGCCCGGCAATCCATCAAGTCGTATCGCGAATTGCCGCAGATGCTCTACCATGTGCAGTGGAAATTCCGCGACGAGGTGCGCCCGCGTTTCGGCGTCATGCGTGGCCGCGAATTCCTCATGAAGGACGCCTACAGCTTCGACCTCGACTACGAGGGTGCTGTGGTGAGTTACCGCAAGCAGATGCTCGCCTATATGCGCACCTTCCAGCGCCTCGGTGTTCGCGCCATTCCGATGGTCGCCGATACCGGCCCGATCGGCGGCGATCTCAGCCACGAATTCATCGTGCTGGCGCCGACCGGCGAGAGCCAGGTGTATTACGATTCCACGTTGGAGCAGCTGGATTATCTGAAATCCGCGTTCAGCTACGACAGCGCCGAGGACCTCAGGAATTTCCACGATTTGATCAACACGCATTACGCCGCCACCGAGGAAAAACACGACCAGGCGCGCTGGGCGCAGGTCGAGCCCGCGAACCGGCGGGAGGGCAGGGGCATCGAGGTCGGGCAGATCTTCTATTTCGGCAAGAAATACAGCGACATGATGAAG
>CAZZVF010000140.1:0-7745 GCA_964657355.1 uncultured Buchnera sp. | reverse complement strand
GAGGCCTCGATCGGGACGGCGCTTTGCCCCCTGGATGCGACAACGCCGGGAGCGCTGATACGCGCTGCCGAGCAGGCCTTGTTCAAGGCGAAGCGTGCGGCTTCCAGTGCTGTGTCGAAGGCGCCGCGCCAGGGTCAGGAGGGCGACCGGACATTCGTGTCGGGCACCAGCATCACCGGGCGCGATTTCGATGCGGATCTGAGGCGGGCGGTCGCGACAGAGGAGCTGCAGCTGCACTGGCAGCCGATCTACGCCGCGGATGATGGTAAGCTGCGCGGATACGAGGCCCTCATGCGCTGGGATCGGCCAGGTCATGGCCCGGTGCCACCGGCCGTGTTCATACCTTTTGCGGAATCCAGCGGCCTGATCGAGGGCATGGATGCATGGACCATGCAGGCGGCGTGTGCAGCGGCCGCGAAATGGCCGGAGGAGATGACGGTCTCGGTCAATCTTTCGGCCCACTGGTTCGGGGGCGCCGAGGTCGTCGACCTGGTCCGGGGAGCCCTGTCGCGGTTCCAGATCACGCCCCAGCGCCTGTGCATCGAGATCACCGAGCGCACGGTCATCGCCCGGCGAGATGTGGCCAGGGCCCATATCGAGGCCCTGCATGAGCTCGGCGTGCGTGTTGCCATGGACGATTTCGGCACCGGCTTCTCGGCGCTCGCCTACCTGCGCGACCTGCCATTCGACGTCATCAAGCTCGACCGGTCGTTTGTCTCGGTGCTGGGTGCCAGTCCGCGTTGCGACGCCGTGGCATGTTCGATCATCGATCTGGGCCACAGGCTTGGCATGAGCGTCTGTGCGGAAGGTGTGCAGACGCAGGTGCAGCTTGCCCTGCTCCGCCAGGAAGGCTGCGACCTCGTGCAGGGCTACCTGCTCGGCAAGCCGCGACCGAAGCCGGTTGCCGAGGCGGTCGCGCCAAAATCGCTGTTCCCGCCGGTGCGACGCGTTTCTGCCTGATCTCATCCGGCAGCCTTTGGCTGGCCGGCATGTTGGGCTACCAGCATGCCGCACTGCCACGGGCCGCCGTCTTGCGCATCATCGAAGTCACCAACGTCGATTTCTCGTTGCGGCATTTTCTGCTGCCGCTGATGCGCGGCATCAGGGCACGCGGACACGAGGTGATCGGTGTCGCGGCAGAGGGACCATTGCTCGCGATACCGCGTGCCGAAGGGTTTCGGGTGGAGGCGCTGCCGCTCGCACGCAGCCTGTCGCCCGTGGCCCAGGCGCAGGCATTTCGAGCCCTGCTCGCGCTGTTCCGGCGCGAGCGGCCGGACCTGGTGCATGCGCACATGCCGATCAGCGGTTTTCTCGCGCGTGCTGCGGCCCGCGCGGCCGGCGTTCCGCACATCGCCTATACATGCCACGGTTTTTTGTTCAATCAGCCGGGTCCGGCGTGGCGGCGCGCAGCCTCGCTCGCGATGGAATGGAGCGCCGGCCAGATAACGGAGACCTTTCTGACCGTGTCGCTCGAAGAGGCGGCCGACGCGCGGCGGCTCGGACTGTCGCGGCACCCGATCGCAGTCGGCAACGGGCGGGACCCGGCGATCTTCCGGCCGAACGCGGAGGCACGACGCCGCATCCGGGCCGAGCTCGGCGTTGCGGACGATAGGGTGGTGGTGACCGTGGTGTCCCGCCTGGTGCGGCATAAGGGCTATCCCGAGCTTCTCGCGGCCATGCAGGACGTGCCGGCCGATCTCTGGGTGGTCGGCGAGCGGCTGGCATCCGACCACGGCGAGGACGTGGAAGCGTATTTCGAGAGCGCTGCTCTCGGTGATCGCCTGCGTCGTCTCGGTTACCGCGACGACGTGGCGGCGATCATGGCGGCATCGGATATTTTCGTGCTGCCGAGCCATTTCGAGGGCCTGCCGATGTCGGTTATCGAGGCGATGCTGTGCGGATTGCCGGTGGTTGCGACCAACATCCGAGGTCCTCGCGAACAGATCGTGGACGGAGAAACCGGGCTGCTCGTGCAGCCGGCGCAGGTGGCACCGCTGACTCTGGCGCTGGCCCGACTTGCGGCCGACGCCGACCTGAGGCGGCGCATGGGTGCTGCCGGGCGCGAGCGGGCTGCCCGGCTTTACGATGAGGCCGCGGTTACCGGCCGGACGCTGGACCTGCTGAGCATTTCGATAAGCCCCGCCACCGCGTCAGCTGTCCGCGCTGCGGTGCCGCAACTCTAGTTGCGTGCGCTTGTGTGCGGCCACGGGGGATTGTCGACGATGGGCGGTTCGAAGCGGAAAGCGCGGCCAGGTTTTGGCCCGGCCGCACCCCTTCTCAGTAGTAGTGGCCGTAGTAGTGGCCACCGAGGCCGCCAAACAGGAACAGGACAAGCAGGATGATGAGGATCAATCCCAGTCCGCCGCCGCCGCCGCCTCCACCATAGCTGCGATAGCCGTAGAAGCCGCCGCCGCCGAACAGCAGCAGAAGGATGATGATGAGCAGGAGCATTGTTGTGATTTCCGTCCTCAAAGCGGCTTGACAGCAAGCCTGACCGACGTTCAACGCGTCGTGAGTAAAGTCGTTTCCAAGGCGTCTCGTAACGCCGATGTTGCTGCCGGCTTTGCACAACCCTGCACAACGGCTTAAGCGCCTTGCGTCGGCGCAGCGATGGAGTTCGTCCGCATGATCGTCCCGGTTCGTCGCGCGCTGATTTCCGTCTCGGACAAGACCGGCATGGTGCCCTTGGCACGCGCGCTGGCGGATGCGGGCGCCGAGATACTCTCGACCGGCGGCTCAGCGCGGGCTTTGCGCGACGCGGGCATTCCGGTCACCGAGGTATCGGATCACACGGGCTTTCCGGAAATCCTGGGCGGCCGCGTCAAGACGCTGGTGCCGCAGATCCATGGCGGCATCCTGGGGCGCCGCGACAGTGCCGAGCATCTGGCACAGATGCAGGAACACGGAATCGCGCCGATCGATCTTGTTGTGGTCAATCTGTATCCATTCGAGGCAACTGTCGCGGCGGGTGCCGGCTTCGAAGAATGCGTCGAGAATATCGATATCGGCGGCCCTGCGCTGATCCGGGCGGCGGCGAAAAACCACGCGCATGTCGCCGTCCTCACCAGCCCTGCGAACTATGGTGCTCTGGTGGACGAGCTTGCGTCGGAAGGCGGCACTTCGCCAGGGCTGCGCCGCTCCTTGGCACAAGCGGCCTATGCCCACACCGCCGGGTATGATGCCGCGATCGCCGCCTGGTTTGCAGCGCAGGCGGGCGACGTCTTTCCCGAACGGATAACGATTGCCGCAAGACGGCGACAGTCGCTCCGGTATGGCGAAAATCCGCATCAGGAAGCGGCGCTCTATGTCACCAGCGCAATTCCGGGTGTGGCGAATTCCGAACAGGTTCAGGGCAAGGAGCTATCCTACAACAACATCAACGACACGGATGCGGCGCTCGAATGTGTTGCAGAGTTTGCTGAGCCAGCCATAGTTATTGTCAAGCACGCGAACCCGTGTGGCGCATCGGTCGGAGCTACGCTCGCCGACGCGTGGGAGCTGGCGTTGCGATGCGATCCGGTTTCGGCATTCGGTGGCATCGTCGCCTGCAACCGGACACTGGACGAAGCGGCTGCCGAACGTATTGCTGCGATTTTCACTGAAGTCATCGTAGCGCCCGACGCCACGGAGGGCGCCAGGCGCGTCCTTGCCGCAAAAAAGAACCTTCGTTTGCTGCTCACAGGGAAGTTGCCGGACCCGATGGAGCCTGGTGTAGCACTGCGCAGCATCGCAGGCGGCCTGCTCGTGCAGTCGGCCGATCGCGGGCGAATCACCGAAGCCGACCTGACGCTTGCCACTGTCCGGCCGCCGACCGATGGAGAACTGCGCGATCTGTTGTTTGCTTTCAGAGTCTGCAAGCATGTGAAATCAAATGCGATCGTCTATGCGAAAGGTGGTGCCACGGTAGGCATCGGTGCAGGGCAGATGAGTCGAGTGGACAGTGCCCGGATCGCGGCCTGGAAGAGCGAGGCCGCAGCACAGGCGGCGGGCCTCCGCGAGCCGCTCGCGCGCGGCAGCGTGGTCGCATCCGATGCATTCTTTCCGTTTGCCGACGGCCTTGAAGCGGCGGTGGCCGCCGGCGCCACGGCTGTGATCCAACCTGGTGGATCCATGCGTGACAAGGACGTGATTGCTGCGGCGAACGCGGCCGGCATCGCCATGGTCATGACTGGAATGCGGCACTTCCGGCACTGAGCCCACGGCAACTGCAAAAATGTTCTGGAAAATTCGGCGTCTTTACTTGCCGTGCTCGCAAATAAGAAGCGTTCTCATCAATATGGGCGCGGCTTGACTGTGTTCGGCGCGACCTAGATCATAGTGCGATGCGCGATTTCTCCACCCTGACCGAACGCGAGATCCTGGCTCTCGCCATCAGCGCCGAGGAGGAGGACGGCCGGATCTATGCCGATTTTGCGGATCGCCTGCGGGAGCAATATCCTGAAAGCACCAAGATATTCCTCGAGATGTCGAGCGAGGAGAACGATCACCGTCGCAGCCTGATCGACCTTTATGTGCAGAAATTCGGCCAGCACATACCACTGGTGCGACGGGGCGACGTGCGCGGGTTCACGCCTCGCAAGACGATCTGGCAGCTGCCGGGGGTCGGCATCGAGGCGATGCGTAAGATGGCGCAGCAGATGGAGACCGAAAGCAGTCGGTTCTATCGTCAGGCGGCTTCACGCAGCACGGATGCCGCCGTGCGCAAGCTGCTCGGCGATCTCGCTGAGATCGAGGACAATCACGAGCGCACCGCCGGCGTCATCGAGGAACGGCATCTTTCCGGTGGGGCGCGTGAACGCGAGGACGACGACGCGCGGCGACGTTTCGTCCTGCAAATCGTTCAGCCCGGACTGGTCGGGCTCATGGACGGTTCCGTTTCCACGCTGGCGCCGGTGTTCGCAGCGGCGTTCGCGACTCACCTTTCATGGAACGCATTTCTGGTGGGGCTCGCCGCTTCGATCGGCGCCGGCATATCGATGGGGTTTGCCGAGGCTCTTTCGGACGATGGTAAGATTTCCGGCCGCGGGGCGCCGATCCTGCGCGGTCTCATTACCGGCGCCATGACGACGCTGGGCGGTATCGGCCACACGCTGCCGTACCTCATCAAGGATTTCTGGAGTGCCACCTATCTCGCCGGCATCGTCGTGGTGGTCGAACTTGCAGCCATCTCCTGGATCCGTTGGAAATACATGGAATCCAACCTGGTGACGGCAGCGTTCCAGGTAATGTTCGGTGGCGCCCTGGTGCTGGCCTGCGGCATCCTTATCGGCAGTTCTTAGGACCCTCGTCAGGCCGCCTCTGCCATGTGGCGCCTTGGATCGGCTGGGTTGCGCTCGGAATAGGCGCGGAGCGCTTCCTCGAGCTCTGCGTCCGGTGTGCCGACCATGACCTTGAGCGTGACGTAGAGGTCGCCCGCAGGCCTGCCGGAATGTGCCGGAATGCCCCGGCCCCGCAAACGAAGCTGTCGGCCACTATCCGAATGCTTCGGGATGGACAGGGCGACCGATCCGGTCAACGTGGGCACGGGCACCTTGCCGCCGAGCACAGCCTCGGCAACCGTAACAGGCAGTTCCAGATGGATATCGTCGCCTTCGCGTTTGAAAAAGGCGTGCGGCTGCACCGAAACCTCGATCAAAGCGTCACCGGCGGGCGAATTGTTCCAGCCGGCGCCGCCCTGGCCGCGCAACCTCAGAGTTTGCCCGTCCTCCAGCCCAGGCGGAATGGTCACGTCGAGTGACCGGCCATCGGGCAGCGTCAGGCGGCGCTGCGCGCCCTGTGCCGCTTCCGTGAACGCCACGTCCAATCGGTAGCGCTGGTCCTGACCGCGCATACGTGGAGGCTCGCCGCCACCCGGCATGCCGCCTCGGAACAGGTCGGAAAAGATGTCCTGAAATGCTGCCGCATCCGGGCCGCCGCGCATGCCGGAGGGACCAGCCGGACCACCAGGCGCGCGGTAGTATTGCCGTTCCGGACGCTCCTGACCGGATGCATCGATCTCGCCGCGGTCGAACCTGGCCCGCTTCTCGGTATCGGACAGCAGGTCGTGCGCTGCATTGATGGCCTTGAAGCGCTCCTCGGCCTTGATGTTGCCGGGGTTGTGGTCGGGATGGTGCTTCTTGGCGAGCTTCAGGTAGGCCGACCTGATCTGGGCGGCCGTTGCGTCAGGCTTCAAGCCCAGGGCTTCGTACGGGTTAGTGGGCATGGCACATAATATAGGTGTGTCGCACGGCAGGAGAAAGCCTGCCGGGACGGCACAACGTCGCCCGCAAGAGGCGAAACAGCCGGAGAGACGAACGATGGATGTAAACACCACCTCAGGCCGGCGCGCCTCCGGCGATTTGGGCCGCACCCTGATGCATGAGCATGTGCTGGCCGGCTATCCCGGTTGGTGGCTGGACAACCGGTTGCCGCCGTTCCAGCGCGAGGAGGCGCTCTCGCGCGTGGTCGATGCGTTCCAGGCGCTGCACGGCTTCGGGGTTCGCACCGTGGTGGATCCGTGCCCGATGGATCTGGGGCGGGACGTGGAGTTCGTCGCCGAGGTGGCTCAGCGAAGCGGGATCACGCTGATCTGCACGACCGGCATGTACACCGAGGCGATGGGCATTCCGTACACCTTCGCCCATATGGACGTGGCCGAGATCACCGAAATCTACATCAGGGAGATCGAGGACGGCATCGGCCACACCGGCATCAAGGCGGGCCTGGTGAAGATCGCGACAGGCGATGGGCGGGTCAGCGACTATGAGCGCAAGATGCTGACGGCCGGTGCATGTGCTGCGAAGCACACCGGCGTTCCGCTCATATCGCATACGGAAAACTGCAGCTGTGGTCACGAACAGATCGATATCGTCAGCGGCGAGGGTGTGGCACCGCACCGGCTGCTGGTCGGTCATTGCTGCGGGCGCGACGACCACCCGTATCAGCTGGCGCTGGCCGAACGCGGCGCCTATGTCGGGTTCGACCGCTTCGGCATCGAGGTGTTCAACGCGGACAGCGTGCGGATGAAAAACCTGAAGCAGCTCATCGATGCGGGTCACCGCGACCGCATCATGATGTCGCAGGACAAGGTGAACTGCTTTCTCGGCAACGTGCCTGGCGTCGGCTCGCCGGAGCTCATCAAGCAGATCATCCCGAACTGGACGATGACGCATCTGTTCGAGCGGATCATTCCCGAGCTCAAGACGATGGGTGTCACGGGCGAGGACCTCGACCAGATCCTAGCCGACAATCCCCGGCGCTATTTCTCCGACCTGCTTTAAGCGCGCCTGATTGCGTTGATCGGAACCGGGTGCAGCAGCATCTGGTCTTTGGTCACCGCATCCTCGCTTGGGCCGGACGCATCCATGGTCCAGATGCGGCGGACAGCGTCCATGCCGGCGGCGACCCGTCCGAACACGGCGTAGCCGGCGAGATCGGGATTGCGCGTGCCGCCTTCGTCGAGGCCCGCATTGTCGCCGACGCAGATGAAGAACTCGGCGCCCGTCGCCGTGCCGACGCCGTCGCGGGGCAGTGACAACGCGCCGTCGATGTGGTGCAGGCCCGTTGTGCGGGTGCCTTCGTGGGCGATGGTTTTCTGCGTCTTGAGGTCGGTCGCCGCGGCACCCTGGACGACGTTGATGCGCGGCTTCCTGCGGTCGTTGTCGGCACGCACGACGCGGGTGAATTTCCCGCCGTCATAGAGGTGGGCGTCCACGCAGGCGAGGAAGGCGGCGCAGGAAAGCGGGGCGCGCTTCGGATAGAGCTCC
>CAZZVF010000139.1:0-7820 GCA_964657355.1 uncultured Buchnera sp. | reverse complement strand
ATCCTGCTGAGACGATCCTATTGTGATGCGGCAACGGGTGACACGAGGCGGCCCATCGGCTAAGCGCCGCACACCCTATGCTCTGCTGCCCCAGTTCCTGGAACAGGGGTGCTGCCGTTTGGAGACACTGAGATGCATGTGACACCGCAGGTCCGCGCGATCATTGACCACTACGAGAGCGACAATCCCGGCAGCAAGGGCAACCTCGTCCGCATGCTCATGCAGGGCAAACTCGCCGGCACCGGCAAGCTGGTCATCCTGCCGGTCGACCAGGGCTTCGAACACGGCCCGGCCCGCAGCTTCGCGCCCAACCCGCCGGCCTACGACCCGCACTACCATTTCTCACTGGCCATCGAGGCCGGCCTGTCCGCCTACGCCGCCCCGCTCGGCATGCTGGAAGCAGGTGCGTCCACCTTCGCCGGCCAGATCCCGACCATCCTCAAGATGAACTCCAGCAACTCGCTGGCGACCGAAAAGGACCAGGCGGTCACCTCGTCCGTCGCCGACGCGCTCCGGCTCGGCTGTTCCGGCATCGGCTTCACGATCTATCCAGGCAGCGAATACGCCTTCAAGCAAATGGACGAGCTGCGCGCCCTGGCCGAGGAAGCCAAGGCGGCCGGCCTCGCCGTAGTGGTGTGGAGCTATCCGCGCGGCCCGATGCTGGACAAGGACGGCGAGACCGCGTTCGACATCTGCGCCTATGCGGCCCACATGGCCGCCCTGCTCGGCGCCCACATCATCAAGGTGAAGCCGCCAACCGCGCATCTCAGCCTGCCGGCCGCCAAGAAGGTCTACGAGGAGCAGAAGATCCCCTCCGGCACGCTGGCCGAGCGCGTACGCCACGTCGTGCAATGCTGCTTCAACGGCCGCCGCCTCGTCGTATTCTCGGGCGGCGAGAACAAGGGTGACGCCGACGCCTTCCTCGCCGACATCCAGCAGATCCGCGACGGCGGGGCCAACGGCGCCATCATCGGCCGCAACACCTTCCAGCGTCCCCGCGCCGAAGCGCTCGACCTGTTGTCGAAGGTCATCGACATCTATCTGAAGCCATGACGCAAGCCGGTTTTTGCAGAGCGTGAAAACCTACGACTGCAGCCTGTATCTGCTGACCCCGCCAGCATTGTCGCCCGATTTCCGCGACAACCTGGCCGCCGCCCTCGATGCGGCCGAAGTGGCGGCGCTGCAGCTGCGCCTCAAGGATGTCGATGACGACGGCCTGCGTCGCGCTGTCGACCTCGTGCGTCCGGTCGCACAATCGCGCGGTGTCGCCCTCATCCTGAACGACCGGCCGGACCTCGCGGTCGAAACCGGATGCGACGGCGCCCATGTCGGCGCCGAGGACATGGCGCCGGAGCAGGCCCGCAAACTGCTCGGCCGCAAGCTCCAGCTCGGCGTCTCGTGCTACGACAGCCGCGACGCCGCGCTCCGCGCCGGCGAGGCCGATGCCGACTACGTGGCATTCGGCGCCTTCTTCCCGACCGCCACCAAGGACGCCACCACGGTCGCCGACATCGAGCTGCTGTCGTGGTGGTCGGAGATCATGGAACTGCCGGTCGTCGCCATCGGCGGCATCGATGCCGCGAACTGCGCCCCGCTGGTCCGCGCCGGCGCCAATTTCCTCGCCGTGTGCGGCGCCGTCTGGAACCACGCCGACGGTCCCGCCGAAGCTGTGCGCGCCCTGAACGCAGCCATCGAAGCGGCCTAAGACAAGGCCGTTTTAAGGGTACGCTCACGCGTAAACGCCGGGTTAAGGTTTCGACCCTATAACGACCTCCATGGCACACGCCGAGGAGGCCCCATGCAACCGATCTCCGCGATCCTGGACATCACCGCCCACCGCGCCACCGGCCTGCTGCCGCGCATCGAATTCCGGCAACTGGCGCCGGCCGCGCGCAATGCCGCACCACCCCCGTTGTTCCTGCTCGGCCACGCCAACGCGGTGGTCCACGCCGAACTCTACGGCCAGCTCGATGTCGGCGAAGTCGGCTGCTACAGCCTGGAGGACGCGCTGGTCGCACCCACCGGCATCGCGCTGAAAGACGGCTGCGCCTTCACCTCGGCCGCCTTCATCCATCCGCCGCACCACGTACGCACCATCACCGACCGGCTCACCGCAAGCGCACTTCCGGTCCGCCACATCGCCGGCAAGCTCGCGGTCATCTACGGGCCCGGCCACCAGACCTACGGCCACTGGCTCGCCGATTTCCTGCCGCGCCTCTGGGTGCTCGCGGAATCCGGCCACGACCTCGCCGACATGAAGTTCCTCGTGCCGCGCGACCTGTCCGATGTGTCGCGGCGCCTGCTCGAACGCGCCGGCATCGGCGAGACGCAGCTCGTGCGCTACGCCTACTGGTCCGAAATCATCCGCGCGGACATGCTGCTCATGCCGACCGGGCTGCGCTGCCAGAACCGCATGAGCCCGCTATTCCGCCAGGCCACCGAATTCTGGACGAAACGCCTGATCGCCACCGCCAGCGCCCCCGCGCCGGAGCACGGCCCCCGCATCATGGTATCGCGCACCGGCGGCCACAACCGGCGCGAATTGGTCAACCGCGCGGTCATCGAGAAGATCGCCAGGTCGCGCGGATACGCCATCGTCGATCCGGGCCGCCTGTCACTCACCGAACAGGCCGGCATCTTCGCCGGCGCACGCTGCATCGTCGGCGAATACGGCTCCGGCCTGCACAACACCCTCTACGCCGGCGAAGGCGCCATCGTCTGCGGCCTGCGCGGCAACGCACGCCATCCGAGCTTCATCCAATCCGGCATCTCGGCCGCCATGGGCCAGAAACTCGGCTACGTGCTCGGCGCCGCCGAAGGCCAGGATATCGACCAGCATTACGCCATCGACATCGCCGATTTCGAGCGCGCCCTGGAAATCATGGAACTGACGCAAGGCCACCCGGCCGGTGCGATCGCTTCGCGGGCCGACAAGCAAATCGCCACCCCACAGGTGAAGCACGTGCCGCGCGGCTATTCCCCGCTCGAACTTGCCGAGGAATGGGAACAGGCAGGCGCCGTCTGGAATCCCGGCCGCTCGCTGCCCAACCGGGCCATGCAGTTCCGCTCGCCCGCAGCGCAGATTGCGCAACGCAACGCCCCAGTCGGCACCCCAGCCTACGCCGATACCATCCAGTGACCGCCCGCCAAGTGTTGCGCATGCTCGACATGGCGGAACACTGCGCGCGCGCCGAACCGCCGTTCGTCACCTGGCGCGAAATCGAACCGCCGGCGCGCTCCGCAGCCCCCAGCCCCGCCTTCATGTTCGGCCCCAGCACGCCTGCCCTCGCGCAGCAGATGTTCGGCCAGACCGCGACCCCCGGCCTCGGCTGCTACATCGTCGAAGGCGGCGGCATCGGCCCCACCGGCATCGCACTGCGCGACGGTGCCGTGTTCTCGCTGCACGCCACGAACCACCCGCCGCGTCACGTCGCCGAAATTCTGGCCCGACTGCAGGCGAGCGACCTCGGCGAGCGCTTCATACCCGGCCCGCTCGTCGCCCTGTTCGGCCCGTCGCACGAAATCTACGGCCATACCCTGGTCGATTACCTGCCGAAACTCTGGGTCCTGCAGGCAGCCGGCTACGATCTCGCCGATTTGCGCTTCGTCGTTCCAGCCAAGCTCGCACCGGTCCTGCTCCACATCCTGCACGGCGCCGGCATCGCCCCCGCGCAATGCGTGCCGTACGCCTTCTGGGACGAAATCATCCGTACCGACCTGCTCATCGTTCCCACCATCCCGCGGCGCTTCAACCGCGTCGCCGCACGCTTCGCGGAAGCTTCCGGTTTCTGGACCGCTCCGTTGCGCAACTCCCTTGCACGCACCAGCATCGATGCAAAAACCGCCCCGCGACGCGTGTTCCTGTCACGCCGCAAAGCACGCGGAACACGCAAACTCGCCAACCGCGACGACATAGAACACGAAGCAACAAGGCACGGCTTCACTATCGTACATCCCGAAACCCTGTCGCTCGCAGAACAGATCACCCTGTTCGAAAACGCCCGCCTGATCTGCGGCGATTACGGATCCGCCTTGCACAACATCGTCTTCTCGGCGCCCGGCACGATGACCTGCGCGCTGCGTGGAACACAGGCCGATCCGGGCTTCATCCAGACCAACATCGCCGACGCGCTAGGCCAGAGCACCGGCTACGTGTTCGGCCCGACCTTGGGCGACGGCCAGGCGCAGGAGTTTACGATCGATCCTGCGGATTTCCGGGCGGCTTTGGAGAGTATGGCGATAGGATAAGGAAAGTCGTTCTTTTTCGAGAAAGAGAACCAAAAAGCTTTTGGATTTATAGTACACGATTCCGGAGAGACGCGCCCTCAATAACCAAAAGTCTTTTGGTTCTTTTCTTCAGAAAAGAACGCCCTTACTTGTCTCAAGCCGCCCTGCCTCGACGGAACCCCTGCATCTCGCCAACGAGCGCATTCAACTCCCGTATCACCCTATTCTGCTCGCGCACGCCCTCGCGCAGCATCACCGCGTCGCGCAGCATCGGCATGCAAAGCTGCTCGTGCCCGACAAGCGTTTCGGCCACCAGGCGTAGCTCCGGTGAAAACTGGCCGGTATCCCGGCAGGCGAGGATCAGCCCGTGCAGCTTCGACACGACGGGCAACGCGGTACGTGCGACCGGACCGTCATGGCGCAGCGCGCGATCGACCGTTCTCTCGACCAGCCCTGCGACATGAGCTTCACCCGCACCGATAAAGCCTGCCAGCCGCCCGATCGTCTCGCGCGGCGCGGTGAACCAATCCTCGTACGGAACGATGCAGACGGGTTCGGCGCCCATGCCGTGCACCGCGGCTGCATTATAGACCAGCCAGCGGTGTTCCGCGCGGCCCGGCGCCAAATCGTCGCGGGCGGCGAGCGAGCGCGAGACCTGCGCCGGATCGCGCAGGCAATAGACGAACACCGGGTCGGTCAGCAATTCGTCCAGGATGTCCGGCCACAGCGCGAGCAGGCGCGAAATGCGTGGGTCCTTGAAGCCGAACAATTTGCCTTGTTCCAGCCGGGGCCGCAGCCACGCCACCAGCCTGGCGCGGATGCGGCCGACCCGTTCGTCCTCCCACCACGCTTCCGGCAGCGCCAGATGATGCGCATCGCTGTCCCACTGCCGCCCGAACAGGGCCAGGATTTCGTCGTGCCAGTCGTTGATGCGCGGTCGTTCCCAATGGCCGCGCTCGTTGGCCGGCGAGGCGCCCGGCTCGTCCGCCATGTCGACGCCCAGCCCCGACAGAATGTTGGCGCAGAGCGACGTGCCGCTGCGGTGCATGCCCAGCACGATGACGACACGGCGCGGCTCCATTGCTCGATCCCTAATCCGATAGTGCCCGGCCATGAGACCACGCGAGCGTCAACGAAGAATGAATCCGGCGGCGTTTTCCGCCCATTTATCGCGCCGTGGTGATGCGCGCCTTGCCACCGCGTGCTTGACCCGGCCGGGCACCTCACGTCCTATGGACGCTTCCGGGGGGAGCCCTGCCAAGGGGCTGAGAGTCCGCTGCGCCGATCATCGGCAGCGTGGAGACCCCGACTAACCTGATCCGGGTCATGCCGGCGGAGGGACGGGATCATGCCGAACACCATCGATCCGCGTCCGTCTGCAGCCCGGCGCACCCTTGGGGAGCCGTCATGAACGAGCAGACACGCATCGCCCGCACAGCCATCATCAAGTCGGGGGCCGTGACCACCGGCGCCATCACCGGGTCGCGCAAGGTCTTCAGCGCGCCGGAGGACCGGCCCGACATTCGCGTGCCGTTCCGCGAAGTGCTGCTCGACCCGTCCTGCGGCGAACCGCCGGTCCGCCTGCAGGATACCTCCGGCCCCTACACCGACCCGGGCGTCACCATCGACCTGGAAGCCGGCCTGCCGCCGGTCCGCGCCCCATGGATCGAGTCGCGCGGTTTCGCGGAAATCCAGGCCCGTGCGGTGCGTCCCGAGGATAATGGCGGCGCCACCGGCGACCGGCTGGTGGCCCCCTGCCCGGCACCGCAGCGCATCGTGAAGGCGCATGACGGCCAGATGGTCACCCAGCTCGAATTCGCCCGCGCCGGCATCATCACCGAAGAGATGATCTACATCGCCCACCGCGAGAACCTCGGCCGCGCCGCACTCGCCGAGGGCGCCGAGGAACGCCGCGCCGACGGCGAGGATTTCGGCGCCGAGATCCCGGCCTTCATCACGCCCGAATTCGTCCGCTCCGAAGTGGCGCGCGGCCGTGCGGTCATTCCCGCCAACATCAACCACCCGGAACTCGAGCCGACCATCATCGGCCGCAACTTCCTAGTGAAGATCAACGCCAATATCGGCAATTCCGCCGTCACGTCATCGGCCGCCGACGAGGTGGAAAAGCTGGTCTGGGCCGCGCGCTGGGGCGCCGACACGGTCATGGACCTGTCCACGGGGCGCAACATCCACAACATCCGCGGCTGGATCCTGCGCAACTCGCCCGTCCCGATCGGCACGGTCCCCATCTACCAGGCGCTCGAGAAGGTCGGCGGCGACCCTGACCTTCTGACCTGGGAAGTGTTCCGCGACACGCTGATCGAGCAGGCCGAACAGGGTGTCGACTACTTCACCATCCACGCCGGCGTGCGCCTCGCCCACGTACCGCTCACCGCCAAGCGCGTCACCGGCATCGTCTCGCGCGGCGGCTCCATCATGGCGCGCTGGTGCCTGGCGCATCACCGCGAATCGTTCCTGTATGAACATTTCGCCGATATCTGCGACATCATGCGCGCCTACGACGTGTCGTTCTCGCTCGGCGACGGCCTGCGCCCCGGCTCGATCGCCGACGCCAACGACGCCGCCCAGTTCGCCGAACTCACCACGCTCGGCGAGCTCACCAAGATCGCCTGGGAGCGCGGCTGCCAGGTGATGATCGAAGGCCCCGGCCACGTGCCGATGCACAAGATCAAGGTCAACATGACCAAGCAGCTCGAGGAATGCGGCGAGGCGCCATTCTACACGCTCGGCCCGCTAACCACCGACATCGCACCCGGCTACGACCACATCACCTCGGCGATCGGTGCTGCCATGATCGGCTGGTTCGGCACCGCCATGCTCTGCTACGTGACGCCCAAGGAACATCTCGGCCTGCCCAACCGCGACGACGTCAAGGTCGGCGTCGTCACCTACAAGATCGCGGCCCACGCGGCGGACCTTGCCAAGGGCCACCCGTCGGCCCGGCTGCGCGACGACGCGGTCAGCCGGTCACGCTTCCAGTTCCGCTGGGAGGACCAGTTCAACCTCTCGCTCGATCCGGACACGGCACGGCTCTATCACGACGAGACGATGCCGAAGGACGCCCACAAGACAGCGCATTTCTGTTCCATGTGCGGCCCGAAATTCTGCTCCATGCAGATCACCCAGGACCTCCGCGCCGAAGCCGCCCGCGTCGAAGGCCTCGAAGCCAAAAGCGCCGAGTTCCGCGACAAAGGCAAAGCCCTCTACGTCAAAGAGGACGCCGTCTAGAGCATCATCCGACCAGACGGGATCAACCGTCGGATAAAGATGCTCGCTAAAACAAAGAGCTAGAGCATTTTCAGGCAGCCATCCTGATCCAATAAGGTCGGAAAATGCTCTAGCGTAGTCGATCCGGTCTGATGGTCTCTCGTCGGCGACATAGCCTCTCAGCACGCGGAGGGTGTCTTTGGATTAATTAGTTGAGAGTGACCCCATTCAGCGACGCATGCTCCGCGCCCAGCACCAGCGAGATCTGCCCCGCGCCATCCTGGGACTGCGTCACGCTGATGCTGCGCGAGGTGATTTTGGTCAGCACATAGACGGTCGCCGCCTTCTCGCCACCCGCCGCCTTT
>CAZZVF010000138.1:0-7876 GCA_964657355.1 uncultured Buchnera sp. | reverse complement strand
CAAAACAAAGAGCTGGAGTTTTTTCCGGTCCACTTCGATCGGGAAAAGCTCTAGAACCCCTTCAGATCGCCCAGCACGAGCTGTGTATGCTGCACCGTTACCGTCGTGCCGCCATTCAGGTGCAGCACGGTCGCGCCATCGACCGTCGTCGCGTTGTCCAGGATCTGCTGCGGCGTTTCAGAAAAACCGTGCAGGCCGATCTTGTCCGTGCCCTGGATGAAATCCGTGATCACGGCCGAGTTGCCGCCCGGCACCTCGTTCGCGGTCGAATACAGGAAGGCGAACAGGTCGTGTCCGCCGCCGCCCGTCATCGTGCTGGCACCGGCGCCCGCGATCAGCGTGTCGTTGCCGCCGCCAGCGACGAAAACGCTTATCGGCGACGGGCTGTCATAATCGGTCGAGGGCGTGAAACTCCCCAGATAGCCTTGGAACAAATTGTTCGACGACGACGCTCCGCCGTTCAGCGTAGTCTGTCCGTATTCGCCGGCAATCAGCATGTCGCTTTTGAAACCCGCTGCATTCAACACGGAGGTTCCGTATTGCGAACCGACCAGGGTGCTTCTGTCCGCGCCTGCGGTGATGACATTGTTGCCGTTGTGGAAGGCGTGCGGCGCATAGCCGACCGAAACGTCGCCGCCGATGAACAGGCCGCCGCCTTCGCCGCCATCGATGGTCGCATTGGCCGCCATGCCGCCATCCACCGTGTAGTGCCCTTCGCCGCCCTCGAATTGCAGCATGAAGCCAGCGCCGGTGACGCTGAGATGCCCGCTGCCATGCGCGTTGATGGTGACCACGTTTTCCGGCAGCTGGTTGTCGGCGCGATAGGTCGGCACGACGTCGACGAAGCCGTTGCCGCCATAATATTCGACCGTGCCATCGCCGCCCAGGGACACGCTGTCCGAGCGTCCGGTCACGACGATGGTGTTGCGCTCCGACATCGTGCCCGTCGTGGCCACGTCACGTGAGCCTGCCAGGACGATCGTGTTATCGGTCCCGTCATTGATCTCGACCGTGTCGCCGTAGCCGACCGCCGTCACGGTGGTGTTGCTGTCCGACCCGAGATTGAGGTCCGCTTCGCGCCCATACAGCACGATCCGGCGGCCGCTCGAAACGCTGTCCGCCGCCGTCCAATGGGCGTGCAGTTTTCCATGTCGCGTCTTCATCGGCGCCTCCTCGTACGGATGAGACCAGGAGTCGTTCGGTCGGCCGTTTCTATGTCTATGCTGCCGGAAACGGTGAAAATCGAGGCGGCATCACAGACGCTACGCAATCTGCCAGGCAGCTGTGGCCGCGTGGGTACAGAGTGACTTCAACGAGGTCACAGTTCAGCGAGAAGCCCTGAACCGCGCTGTCATCACCGTTAGGCGATTGGTTGTAGTGCCCGGTTCATGTTCAACTTCCGGCCGTTGCACGCGACTTCGAAGCCGGTCTCGCGGTCTTCTTTGCAGGCGAACCCTGCTGTGCCCCACCGGCGAGTTTCAAGCCGGCTTTCTTTGCTGGAAAGGTCGCAGCCGCCGTCGCAGACTTGGATTTCTTACCGTTGGGAGCTGCTCCTTTTGCGACAGTTGTCTTTGCGACCGGAGTCTTTGCTGTGGCGTCTTTTGCGGCAGTCTTCGCAGCTGTCGTCTTCGGTGCAGCCTTGCGGCCGCGTGCTCCCGCGCGCGGCTTGAGCTGCTTGCCGCGCTCCGCCAGCAACGCCACCGCCTCGTCGAGCGTGATGTCGTCCATCGTCGCCGTCTTGGGTAAATTGGCGACCATCTGGCCGTGCTGCACGTAGGGCCCGAATCGGCCCTTCTTCACCTGGATGTCGGTGCTGTCCTTCGGATGCTGCCCGACCACGCGCACGCTCGCCATCTTGCGTGCGATCACGTCAACTGCGCGGTTGAGCCCAATGGCGAGTAGATCGTCGTCGCGGTCGAGCGAGCCGAAGATGCTGCCCATTTTCACGAACGGTCCGAAGCGGCCGAGGCCGACCTCGATCGGCAGCCCGGTTTCCGGATGCAGCCCGACCATCCGCGGCAGGGCCAGCAAGCCGAGCGCCTGCTCCAGTGTGACGGCATCGCCTTCCATGCCCTTCGGCAACGAGGTGCGGCGCGGCTTGGCCTTCTTGTCCGCCGGATCCGGCTCGCCCTGCTGCACATACAACCCGAAAGGACCGCGGCGCACGGCGATCTCCTCGCCGGTCTGCGGATGCCGGCCGAGTGCCCTGATGCCGTCCTTCAGCACCTCGCCTTCGCCCTCGCCGCTATCCATGGCGAGGCGGCGGGTGAACTGGCAGTTCGGATAGTTCGAGCAGCCGATGAAGCTGCCATGCCGCCCGAGCTTCAGGCCCAGCCGGCCGTTGTTGCAGGCCGGGCAAAGCCGTGGATCGGTGCCGTCCGCACGGGCCGGGAAGAAATGCTCGCCGAGATCGAGGTCGAGCGCGTTGATGACGTCGGAAATCTTCAATTCCCGGGTCTGCTCGATCGCCTTGGAGAACTCCTCCCAGAACGACCGCATCAGCTTGCGCCAGTCGAGCCGCCCGTCCGAGACGTCGTCGAGCTTTTCCTCGAGGCCGGCGGTGAAACCGGTATCGACGTAGCGCTCGAAGAAACTGGTCAGGAACGCAGTCACGAGGCGGCCGCGGTCTTCCGGCACGAATCGCTTGTTTTCCATGCGCACGTAATTGCGGTCGCGCAGCACGGACAAGATCGACGCATAGGTCGAGGGCCGCCCAATGCCGAGCTCCTCCATCTTCTTCACCAGGCTCGCTTCCGAATAGCGCGGCGGCGGCTGGGTGAAATGCTGGTCGGCCGATACGTCGCCGCGACGCAGCGGATCGCGTTCGGCCATCGGGGGCAGCATCTTGCTGTCGCTGGCAGGGTTTGCCGGATCCTCTTCCTCGTCGGTGCCTTCGCGGTACAGCTTGAGAAAGCCGTCGAACGCGATGATGGAGCCGTTGGCGCGCAGCCGGACGCCGCCGCTGCCGACATCCACGGCAACCTGGTCGAGCTCGGCGGACTGCATCTGGCTGGCGACGGCACGTTTCCAGATCAACTCGTATAGGCGTTGTTGCTCGTGCGACAGATGCCGCGCCACGCTTTCGGGCGTGCGGACGACATCCGTGGGACGCACCGCCTCGTGCGCTTCCTGCGCGTTCTTCGCCTTGCTGGAATACTCGCGCGCCGCGGCCGGCACGTAGTTGGCGCCGAATACCTGGCCGACATGAGCGCGGATGCCGTCGATCGCCTCGCGTGCCATCTGCACGCCGTCCGTCCTCATATAGGTGATCAGGCCGACCGTTTCGCCCTGCACGTCGACACCTTCATAGAGCTGCTGGGCGGTGCGCATGGTGGCCTGCGCGCCCATCCCGAGCTTGCGGCTGGCCTCCTGCTGCAACGTGGAGGTGGTGAACGGCGGCGGCGGATTGCGCCGCACCCGCTTGCGTTCGACCGTGGTGACGGTGAACGTGCCGGCCTCGACAGCTGCTTTCGCGCGGTGGGCGAGTCCGGTGTTGTTGAGGTCGAACTGGTCGAGCCGCTTGCCGTCCAGATGGGTCAGCTTGGCGGTGAATGGCGCTCCGCCCGGCGTGATGAAGGTCGCCTCGACACTCCAGTATTCGCGTGCCCGGAACACCTCGATCTCGGCTTCCCGCTCGCAGATCAACCGCAGCGACACGCTCTGCACGCGCCCGGCGCTCTTGCTGCCCGGCAGCTTGCGCCACAATACGGGCGAGAGCGTGAAGCCCACCAGGTAGTCGAGCGCACGGCGGGCGAGATAGGCCTCGATCAGCGGCATATCGAGGTCGCGTGGATGCTTCATGGCGCGCTGCACGGCGGTGCGGGTGATTTCGTTGAAGGTGATGCGCTGGACGTCGATACCTTTCAGGGCATGCTTGTCCTCCAGCATGGCGCGTACATGCCAGGAGATCGCCTCGCCCTCGCGGTCGGGGTCGGTGGCGAGATAGAGCGTCTTGGCCCCTTTCAGCGCCTTCACGATGGCGCCGACCTGCCGGTTGCCGCGCTCGTCGGCCTCCCAGTCCATGGCGAAGTTCTCGTCCGGCCGCACCGAGCCGTCCTTCGGCGGCAGGTCGCGCACGTGCCCAAAGCTCGCAAGTACCGTGAAGCCATCGCCCAGGTACTTGTTGATCGTCTTGGCCTTGGCAGGCGATTCGACGACGACGACGTCGGTCATGCGGTTCCTAACGAGCGGCCTTGGTCAGCCAGCCATATGGTGCGGTAATGCTCTGGCGTGTCCATCAAGCAAGCACAACCAAGGCTGGCGTCTAACAGACGCCTGGAATGAGGGCAAAATCATGTCGATAGGCGAGCGCGGTGGTTTCAAGGCCCAAAAACCGTCTCAGCCAGGTTGGAGGCAGACGCGGTTGCCGGGCATGAACAAGATCCGCCCCGCCAGTTCGAGCTGCATGAGGGCAGCCCCAACGGCGGAGGCGGGCAGGTGGCTACGCCGTATCAATTCGTCAACATCCGTGGGCGAGGGGCTCAGCAAGCCAAGCAAGACGCGCTGTGAAGCTGCGATATCCGCGCGCCGCACCTCCTCGTAAGGAGCTTCTGGCTCCGAGCTGGCCTGATCAAGCTCGCGCGCGAACATCGGCGAGCGGGCGATGCCGCGCCGGGCGGGATGGTCTGGCAGGTTCGACAGCACGTCCTCGGCACTCTCCACCAGATGGGCGCCCTGCCGGATCAGGTCGTTGGAACCCCGGCAACGCGGATCGAGCGGCGATCCGGGCACCGCGAACAACTCGCGGTCACTCTCCAGCGCCAGCCGCGCGGTGATCAGACTGCCGGACCGCAGCGCCGCCTCGACCACGACGAGGCCGAGCGAGAGGCCGGCTATGACCCGGTTCCGCCGTGGAAAATGCCGGCTCTGCGGCGCGGTGCCGAGCGGCGCCTCGGTCACCACCGCGCCTCGTTCGGCAATCCGCTGCTGCAGGCCGCAATGCTCCGGCGGGTAGGGATGGTCGAGCCCGCCCGCTACGGCCGCGACCGTTAGGCCCACCGGCATGGCGCCCTCATGGGCGGCCCCATCGATGCCGCGCGCCATGCCCGACACGACCGTGAGGCCTGACGCGGCGAGATCGGTCGCCAGCACGCCGGCCATGCGCTGTCCGTTGGCGGATGCGTTGCGCGCGCCGACTACGCCGATCGCTTTGTCGCGCAGCGCTTTCGGGTCTCCCAGCACCGACAGCATCGGCGGCGGATCGGGCAACAGGCCGAGCAGGAACGGATAGTCCGCGTCGCCCGCGAACACCATCCAGCCGCCCAGCGCAGCCAGGCCGTCGATCTCGCGTTCGGCGTCGGCCTGGCTGCGGACCACTAGAGGAGTAGCCCTGCCGCCGGCACGAGCAAGGCCAGGCAGCGCGTCGATCGCGCACTCGGCCGCACCGAACTGCGCCATCAGCCGGCGCCACGTCACCGGACCGACGCCGTCGGTGCGTGCCAGCCGCAGCTTGGCAATGGTCGATTTGGCGGGCTGGGGTTGCCCCGGGCTCACGCCGTGCGGCCGACCCGGGGTTCGGTTCCGGCGAGCAGCCTGCGTATGTTCGCGTGGTGACGGGCCCAGACGAGGGCGGCCACGGCGAGCGGTGCGACCCACCAATATGGCGGCGACAGCAGGGCGGCGACGGCCGGCGCCAAGGCAAAGGCCGCGAGCGCTGCGGCCGAGCTGATGCGGGTGACGGCGAATACCGCCAGCCAGGTCGCGCAGCCGAGCACGCCGACATGCCAGTCGAGCGCCAGCAGCGTGCCGAGCCCGGTCGCCACGCCTTTGCCGCCGTGAAAGCCGAGCCAGACCGGGAAGCAATGCCCGACCACGGCTGCGATGGCCGCGAGCGGCATCCATTGCGCCCCGGCATACAGCCCAACCAGTGCCACCGCCGCTGCACCTTTGCCGGCGTCGAGCAACAAGGTGCAAGCGGCCAGGCCCCGCCTGCCGGTGCGCAGGACGTTGGTGGCGCCGATATTGCCCGAGCCGACCGCCCTTATGTCTCCCAACCCGGCGAACCGCGTCAGGATCAGGCCAAAGGGTATCGAGCCGGCCAGATATCCGGCCAAGGCGGAGCCGAAACTCAACAGTTCGAGGGTGAGCCAGATGCTCATGCGCTATAGACGCGCCGCCCCGCCCGCCATGTGCCGACGACTTTGCCTTCCAGGGCGCGGCCGTCGAACGGCGTGTTCTGCGCCTTGCCGGGCAGTTCGCCCGCCCGGATCTGCCAGGCGCGCTCCGGATGGAACAGGCAGAGATCGGCCGCGGCACCGCGCGACAAGGCTCCCGCACCGACGCCGAGCACACGGGCCGGCCGGTAGGTCAGCAGGGCGATGGCGCGTTCGAGCGGCAATGCGCTGTTGTGCACCTGCGCCAGCGTCACGCCGAGCAGGGTCGCCAAGCCGGCGCCGCCAGCCGAGGCCTGAGCGAACGGCAGACGCTTGTCGTCGGCATCGCGCGGCTGGTGATCGGACGCGACCGCATCAATCGTGCCATCGAGCAGGGCCGCCGCAATCGCCCGCCGGTCCGCTTCAGGACGCAACGGCGGCGACAGCTTAGCGTAGCTGCGGTAGTCGCCGATCGCCGTCTCGTTCAGGTCGAAATAGGGCGGCGCCGTGTCGCAGGTCACGTCCAGGCCCTCGTGTTTCGCGCGCCGGATCAGCTCCACGCTCTCGGCGGTCGAGATGTGGGCGAAATGCAGCGCCCCGCCGGTGAGCCGCGCCAGTCGTATGTCGCGCGCCACCATGATCGCCTCGGCGACCAACGGAATGCCCGGCAGGCCGAGCCGGGTCGCGAGCTCACCCTCTGTGGCACAGCCACCATCGGCGAGCGATGGCTCCTCCGCATGCTGCACGATGCGGCCGCCGAACGCCCGCGCGTAGCTGAGCGCGCGGCGCATCAGCTGCGTGTTGGCAATGGCGCGCCTGCCATCGGTATAGGCGACCGCACCCGCCTCCCGCAGCAGGCCGAGTTCGGCCAGCTCCTCGCCGCGGCAGCCGCGGGTCAGCGCGCCATAAGGAAGAATGTCGAGCGACCCGGTGGCCTCGCCCCGGCTGCGCAGTAGGAACACCAGCGACGGGTCGTCGATCGCCGGCAGGCTGTCGGGCAAGGCGGCCAGCGTGGTGATGCCGCCGGCGGCAGCGGCCTCGGCGGCGGACGCGATGGTCTCGCGGTATTCGAACCCAGGCTCGCCCAGCGCCGCACGCATGTCGACCAGCCCGGGACACAGCACGCAGCCTTCGCCATCGACGGTGTCGGCGCCATCCGGCCGCCCGAAGCCGCTACCGAAATCCGCGACCCGGCCGCCCTGCACCAGAAGCGCGCCCAACATGTCGGTGCCGGATGCCGGATCCATGATCCGCACGCGCTCGAACAAGGTGTCGCGCGAACCTGACGCGAGCTGCACGCCGTCACACATTGCGGCGCTGTTTCCGGCCCAGCGTGTCGAGCACGGCCATGCGCACGGCCACACCCATCTCCACCTGCTCACGGATCAGGCTGCGCCGTGGGTCGTCCGCCACTTCGCTGTCGATCTCGACGCCGCGGTTCATCGGCCCCGGATGCATGACCAGCGCGTCGGGGGCGGCCAGCGCCAGACGCCGCGCGTCGAGCCCGTAGAAGCGGAAGAACTCGCGCGCCGACGGCACCAGCCCGCGCGTCATGCGCTCGCGCTGCAGCCGGAGCATCATGATGATGTCCACACCCTGCAGCCCGCGATCCATGTCGTTGAAAACGGTCACACCCAGCCGGTGGACCTCGGGCGGCATCAGCGTCGGCGGCCCGATCAGCCGCACCGTGCCGCCCATGGCGGTCAGCAGGAAGATGTTCGACCGCGCAACCCGGCTATGCGCGATGTCGCCGCAGATCGCGACCGTGAGCCCGTCCAACCGGC
>CAZZVF010000137.1:0-7876 GCA_964657355.1 uncultured Buchnera sp. | reverse complement strand
CCCAGACCGACTCGTCCCACGCATAGCTTTGCGTGCAGGAAACGTCTTTGGCGAGATCCATTCCCTCGAGGCCTGGCCACGCGGCAGCCGCCGCCCGTACGCCCGCGATATCGAACCTGCCGTCGGCGGGGTAGCACAGCACGCCGTTCGGCGGGCCGCCGTCCCTGATCCGCATCGTCATCGCGCGCGTGTCCACCCCGGCGAGGCCAGGCACGTTCTGCGCCCGCAGCCAAGCATCGAGATGCTGGATCGACCGGTAGTTGGACGGCTCGGTCAGGTCCTGCTTCACCACCAGGCCGCGTGCTGCGATCGTCAGCGCCTCGATGTCTTCCCGGTTGGCGCCGGTGTTGCCGATATGCGGGAAGGTGAAGACAATCGTCTGACCCGCGTAAGACGGATCGGTCAGCGTCTCCTGGTAACCGCTCATGCCAGTATTGAAGCAAAGCTCCGAGGCAACGCTTCCGGCTGCAGGCGTGTTAGCGCCAAATCCGCGCCCCCAGAATAACGAGCCATCCGCGAACACCAAGACGGCCGTCGCACCGTGCGGCGGAGTGTCGGGGCCTGATGGCACCGTGGTGGAAGGTTTCTGCAGGTCCGCCATCGGCACTCCCGCGGCGGCGCTGACCGCCGGCCAGTGTTTGGAAGGAATAGCGCCGGCCTGGCGCCATTTGCGAATGGCCTCGGTGCCAACACCCGTCAGGCGCGCCGTAGCCTCTGCCCCGCCGAGACGCTCGATGATGTCATCAACGATGGTTGCCATGCGAAGGACATAGGCGTTTTGCTTTCCCACCACAAGAAACCCGACAGGTTGGTGGGAAAAAAGTTCCCACGTTGACGGCGTCTGGCGTGAACACCACCCTACAGCTTAGTGTGCGGGGACCCGCTTCCGGCTGTTGGGCATGGACCCCGGCCCGTTCTATCGAGGCTCAGATGCCGACCCGCCTGGAAATCGACCATCGCCTGCGGCCCCGTCACCCGGAAAAGATCCGGCGGCCCGACAATCCGATCCAGCGCAAGCCGGACTGGATCAGGGTAAAGGCGCCCGGACGCGGCGTGTTCGCGGAAACGGCGGCTCTCATGCGCGAGAACGGCCTGGTCACGGTCTGCGAGGAGGCGTCCTGCCCGAATATCGGGGAATGCTGGTCGCAGCGCCACGCCACCATGATGATCATGGGCGACACCTGCACCCGGGCCTGCAGCTTCTGCAACGTGCGGACCGGTCAACCCCAGCCATTGGACAACGGGGAACCGGCCCGCGTGGCGGACGCCGTCGCACGTCTCGGACTCCGGCATGTTGTCATCACTTCGGTGGACCGCGACGACCTGGGCGATGGCGGGGCGGCGCATTTCGCGGCGGTGATCCGGGAAATTCGCTCAGCCGCCCCGAACACCACCGTCGAAGTCCTGACGCCCGATTTCCTGCGCAAGCCGGGCGCCATCGAGATTGTCGCAGGCGCCCGGCCGGATGTGTTCAACCACAATCTTGAAACAGTCCCGCGGCTTTACTCGACCATCAGGCCCGGTGCCCGCTATTATCAGTCCCTGCGGCTGCTCGACCGCGTGAAGCAACTGGAGCCGGCAATCTTCACCAAATCCGGCTTGATGCTGGGCCTCGGCGAGGCACGGGCGGAGATCCTCCAGGTCATGGACGACCTGCGCGTCGCGGAGGTCGATTTCATCACGCTTGGCCAGTATCTGCAGCCGACGGTGAAACATGCGGGCGTCGACCGGTTTGTACCGCCCGCGGAGTTCGACGAGTTGGCCGCCTCCGCTCGCGCGAAAGGCTTTCTAATGGTTGCAGCCACGCCCCTGACCCGTAGTTCCTACCACGCAGACGTCGATTTCGCGCAGATGCAGGCGGCGCGCGGCCCCCTGGTCGCAGCGCAGGCAGCCTGATCCCATGCCGACATTTGCCGACCGCAAGCTGGTCGCCTATCGGCCGGAGCAACTCTTCGACCTGGTGGCCGATGTGGATCGCTACCCCGAGTTCCTGCCATGGTGCCTTGCGGCACGGGTCACCTCCCGCACACCGACCGAATTGCACGCGGACCTCACCATCGGCTTCGGTCCGTTCCGGGAGAGCTTTACCAGCCGGGTGACCCTCGAGCGACCGCACCGCATCCGCGTCAGCTACGAACGGGGTCCGTTCAAATACCTTAACAACCAGTGGGTGTTCATTGCGGATCCCAAGGGCGTGCAGGTCGATTTCTGGGTCGATTTCGAGTTCCGCAGCCGACTCCTGCAAAAGGCGATCGGGGTGGTCTTCAACGAAGCCGTGAAACGAATGGTAAGCGCCTTCCTGAAACGCGCGCAGGACGTGTACGGACATCCTACATCGACGATAGCATCCCAGCCGCAGGTGGTTGGGTAAGCCTTATACTGGAGACGACAATGCGCATCGCTTTGCCGGCAGCCGCTTTCATCTTGATCGCCACCGGAGCTTTCGCTCAGGCGCCGTATTCGACCCAGGCACCCTATCAACAAGGCGCGCCTGGCCAATACGATCCACAGCAAGGAGCGCCGCCGCCAGGCGCGTATCAGGGAGCGCCTCCCGCCGGCATGCAAGGCGAAGCTGCGATGGGTCAGCCTTCAATGGGCCAGGTGGGCGGTCAAGGGAAGTTCGATGCGGCGAACGTCACGCATGATGGCCGGCTGACCCGCGACCAGGCCCAGGCAGGTGGGTTGCGCGCCGTCGCCCGCAACTTCGACGCCATCGACCGTGATCATAAAGGCTACGTCACCAAGCAGGATCTTCGGGAATGGCACCGCGCCCGGCGCGCGACCCTGGCCGGATCGCAGGGTGCCGGCCAGTATCCGGGCCCAGGTATGTCCATGGAGGGCCCTCCGCCGCAATAGTTGCAGCACTGCATCTACTTTCATCGGTTCGTGTATCTAAGGCCTCGTTGAGATTGCAGCCCATCAAAGCGCAGCCTATCATGGGTTGTGCGGTATACGAGCTCCACTCTTTCTAAGGCGAAACGATGTCTCCAGTTGGCCTCCACAGGAGTAATGGAAGCCAACTGGATCACCACTGATCGCGCACAAGCATGGTGCCGGGTATTGGCGCTTATGACCGTAGCAGCGCTTTCCATCTGGATTGGCTCATCCCATGATGGGATAGACCGCATGGGAAAGCCTCTCGGAACCGATTTCGTCAGCTTCTGGACAGCTTCACGTTTCGCATTAGCCGGCGACCCACAACTCGCCTATGACCCGGTTTCCCATAGAGCATCTCAGCTGCTGCTCTTCCCAAAGATGTCGAAGGACGCTGGGTATGCAGCATTTTTTTATCCCCCAACGTTCCTGTTTCTATGCCTGCCTTTGGGGTTACTCCCTTACTTAGCCGCCCTCGGACTTTGGCTAGCGGCAGGCATTGCAACGTTCGTAGCTTCGTTACGAAAGCTCTTACCTCATAACTGGCCCGTCGTCCCGATCCTTGCATTTCCGGGCGTGCTTCAGAATATTGGCCACGGGCAAAATGGACTCCTGAGTGCCTCGCTCATGGCTTGCGCCGTAGCAATGGGCGAAAGGCGTCCATTCATTTCGGGATTGTGGCTCGGAGCACTGACATGCAAGCCGCAGCTGGTCCTTGGTGTTCCGTTCGCACTGATCATCGCGCGTCGATGGGCCACGTTATATGGCGCCCTCGTCAGCGCGATAGGACTTTTGACATGTTCCTGGCTGGCGTTCGGCCACAAGGCCTGGGACAGGTTTTTTCTTATTGTTCCAATAGCACGGGAAACCTTGGAAAGAGGGCTTGTGGACCCGAGCAAAATGCAAAGCATGTTCGCTGCTTTGCGAGTCTTACATCAAAGCGTTGCGGTATCCTCATCATTGCAAATTCTGACATCGTGCATTGTCCTGCTTGTCATTGCACGAGCTTGTTTCCGACGGCCGGGCGCGAAGGCGGAGCTTTGCATAGCAATAATAGCCTCCATGCTCATGACTCCGTTTCTTTTGGATTACGATCTGATCTGCCTAGCGGTTCCGATCGCGTGGATCTCGTGCGAGGCACAAAAAACTGGCTGGATGCCATTCGAAAAAGTCGTTTTATGCGGTGCCTACTTTTTGCCACTCGTCTCACGCCTGCTCGCAAACCAGTTCTGCCTCCCCACAGGTCCGGTAATCTTACTTTTCTTGCTCCTGATAACGCTCAATAGGGTGAAGGCAACTGCATTCGCCCTGCCACGTGGCAACTCGTTGAGGCAGCGATACGATCCACAACAGTTCCGTAATGAGGTCGGAACACTTAGCCGAAATTGATTTGTTAAGGCTTCACCGGGAAGGAGGAACGGCCTTTGCGAAATCGTAACCTCTTAGCGGCAAGTTGGTTCACCGCGAGGATCGCGACAATCAGCTGCCGAGTCCTGGCGGCGCTCATCGTCGCCATCATCGTTCTCGCCGCCGCGGTCTACGTACAGGCACTGCTCACCGACCCGACCGCCAAGCCGATTGCGCTCGACTTCGATGCATTCTGGGCCGCGGCCAGGATGGCGGTGCAGGGCCACGCAACATCGGTTTATGACAACGGCGCCATCGAGCGGGTCGAACGGGCCGCCACGGCGATGCCACCGGGCTACCTCGCCTTCTACTACCCACCAACCTTTCTTCTCGTCTGCCTGCCGCTAGGGCTGCTCGGCTTCGTGGCCGCCCTCGTCGTCTTCATCGCGGCACAGTTCGCACTGCTCGTTTTCTGCCTCCGGCGTATTCTGCCCCAGGACTGGTCGTGGCTGCCGATTCTCATCTGGCCGGGCTTCGTCATGAACGCTCTCTCGGGCCAGAACGGCGGCTTATCCGCCGTGTGCCTCGCCGGGTTCATGCTGCTGCTAGAGCGCCACGCACTTCTCGCCGGCGGGTGCCTCGGACTGCTCACCTGCAAGCCGCAACTTGTGGCGTGTGTCCCGGTCGCATTGATCGCGGCGAGACGATGGAAAGCATGGGCGGGCTTCGTCGCCACCGGCGTCGCCCTGGCGCTCGCCTCGGTCTTCGCCTTCGGCATCGAGCCATGGCGCGGCTTCCTCGCCAACGCGCCGAACGCGAGAATCGACCTCGAAACGCTGCCCTTCAAATGGGAGAAGATGCAGAGTTCGTTCGCCGCAGTGCGCCTACTCGGCGGCAGCATCCATGGCGCTTACATCGTGCAGGGTGCGGTATCCCTCATCGCGGTCACTACACTCGCGGTGATAGCTGCAAGACGGCCGGGCGCGGGCGCCGAAGCAGCAGCACTCGCGCTGTGCAGCCTCCTCGCAACACCTTTCCTCTACGATTACGATCTAGCGGCCCTGGCAATCCCGCTGGCCTGGATCGCGGCTTCCGCCCAGGCGACCGGTTGGCGCCCTTGCGAAAAAATCGTCGCGTCCGCGCTGTTTCTGCTGCCCCTGCTCCTGCGGGCGTCCGGCATGGGCCTGGGGCTGACGCTGGCGCCGCCGTTTCTGCTCACATTGCTTGTCGTGATCGCCCGCCGGACTGCCCCGTTTGCGACCGCCCGATCAACGCTGGGCGTGCCGGCGTGACATTCATCCGGCATATCGACAGTTTGCTGTCGGCCGCGACAGTCCGGCGCCTGCTGCGGATCATGCTGATCCTTCAGGTGGCGCTGACCGTCTTCTTCATAGCCGGCTCGCACGACGCGTTCGTAAAGCTGCCGGTGCCGACGACGACCGATTTCGCCAGCTTCTACGCCGCTGGCGTGCTGGCCAATGAAGGCCGGCCGGCTGCCGCCTACGATCTGCAGCAGCATCGAGCGACCGAGGAGCGGATCACCGCGCCGGGCATCGACTACAAATTCTTCTTCAACCCGCCCGTTTTCCTGCTGATCTGCGCACCGCTTGCGCACCTGCCCTATCTTCTCGCCTTCGTCCTGTTCGAAGCCGCCACCTGTGCCGCGTGGATGGCCGTCACCCTGCGGATCGCGGGCGGCGGCACACTGGCGATTCTGGGCCTCGCGGCCATTCCCTCAGTCTATTGGGCCGCCGGGTGGGGCCAGAACTCATTCTTGACGGCGACCCTCATGGGCTTCGGCACACTACTGCTCGACAGCAACCCGATCGCCGCCGGCGCAGCGTTCGGTGCACTCTGCTTCAAGCCGCATTTTGGCATACTGATCCCGGTCGCTTTGCTCGCCGCCGGCCGCTTCCGCGCAATTGCGGGTGCGGCGCTTTCCGTTTCGGTGCTGGTTGCCCTGTCACTGGCTTGCTTCGGCCGGGACGCCTGGCTGGCGTTCATCGACATGGCAACGCATTCCCGCAGCACGATCGAGAGCGGACGCGTGATGTTCGCGGGCCACGTCGACCCGGGCGGCGCAGCCCGGCTGCTCGGCTTCTCCGCCGCAACAGGCTGGGAGATCCAAATTTGCTTTTCGGTCGCAACGGCTGTCGCAGTTGGCCTGATCTGGCGCCGCGGTCAACGAGAGGTCCGTTCGGCGGCGCTGATTGCCGGCACTCTGGTCGCAATGCCGTTCGTGCTGTTCTACGACCTCGTCATGGCAGGCGTCGCAGCCGCCTGGCTGATCCGGCTCGCCCGACGGACCGACTTCCTTGCCGGCGAAAAGACGCTTCTTGCGGCGATATTCGTGCTCGACCTTTTTGCATACGCGGTTGCACGGGAGACGCCATTTGCCCTCGGGTGCCTCGTGGCTCCAACGCTGCTCCTTCTCAGCATACGAAGGCATCTAAAGCATCATCCGACCGCATGGGGGTGACCCGTCGGACAGAGATGCTCGCCAAAACAAATAGTTCTAGCCCATGCCACGGTGCGTTTCTGCCGCCCCAATCGGCGAGATCAAGCATTTCGCGTCCCGGCAAATCACGTTTTTGTGGTTTAGTTGCAACGCAGGGCCCTAAATGCACGCAACCGCAAGATCGCGCTTCGCAGACGGCGACTTCTCGCTTATAGCTCGTACGTTGCCTCCATCAACGTGAGGTTGCAATTTGTTAGTGACGGCAAAGTTAGTCGCAATTTTTATAAACCATTTGGTAACCAAGGCGTGATATCGAGGGTGACTTATAATTGAGTGAGCGTGACGAAGTGCTCGAGCCAAGCCGGTGAGGGCGTGTCGGTTGCACAGAGTTGTGCAGCTTATGTGCAACCGAAAATGAAGGCGCATGCGCGCTATAACCATGGAGAACAGTAATGGACAAGTTGATCATCAAGGCCCTGGCTCTTAAGAACGACGAAAAAGCCGTCACCGCGCTCGAATACGGCATCATTGCCAGCATTCTTGGCCTCGTGCTCGTGACGATCTTCAAAAATTTCGGCACGACTCTCTCTACGTTGTTCACAGGCGTCGGCAACTCAATCTAGATTGACTGCAGACAACAAGACCTCTCTGCTAGTTATCGCCGGGTCTGCCACCTCAGACCCGGCGTTTGCCTTCCGACTGCCTAAAGATGCGACGGTCAATTTGATGACCCACTACAACCGCCAAGAAGGCGAAGCGCCAGTGCACAGTCCGGTCTCGATCACAATCGTGTTTACGGTGGGCGTGGCCTTGCTCGTGACCGCTGCAATGCACGATTTTGGCTTTAGAACCGTCCCGAACGCCCTGCCAATGGCACTGCTCGTTTGCGGCCTTGCTCTCAGGGCCTTTGCGGGAGACCTGGGCTGGGGTGTTGCCGCAGGCCTCGTCGTATTCCTCCTGACAGCATTTTCCTGGCGCCTCGGGTGGATGGGCGGTGGCGACGTCAAACTCCTCACCGCGTGCGCCGTGTTCGTTCCGCCCCTGCTTGTGCCGACACTGGTGCTCGTCACATCGTTATCGGGCGGCATCCTCGCCATGATCTATCTCGCCGGCCCCCACATCACGCCGCGGCCGCCCTCGGCCAGGCCATCCGGTCTGATCCGCAGGGCTGCTCGGTGCGAGCTGTGGCGACTGCGC
>CAZZVF010000136.1:0-7914 GCA_964657355.1 uncultured Buchnera sp. | reverse complement strand
AGATCAGCGTTCGCTCCGCTGCCGAGGAGGCACGACGCGCAGCCGAGGAAGCTCAGCGCGCCGCCGAGGAAGCGTCTCGCCGCGAGGTTCAGGAGCAAGCCCGGGCCCGCGAAGCGGCCGTATCAGTGCAGAAGCAGCTGGAGAGCGGCGTGGCTGAGGAACAGGCGCAGGCACCTGTGCAGGCACGCGCACCCGGTGGCACCACGCGGCCGGCTGCTCCCGCACCTAGGGCGCCGGGCGCTGCGGCTGTTCCCACCGAGACTTTGCGCCTGCGTACTGGCCGCGACGACGACGACGAGGCGCGCGTGTTACGTCGTCCGGGCTTGCCGGTGCCGCGACGGGTGCCGACACCGGTTGTCGCCAAAAAGGGCCCGGGAGAAGGGCGCCGCGGTGGCCGCATCGACGTGCAGGCGGCTATTGAAGGCGAGGACGAAAAGACCAGGAGCCTTGCGTCGGTGCGGCGCCAGCGTGAGCGCGAGCGCCGGCAGCAGGAACTTGAAGCACTTCGGGCCGACCAGGTCCGCGTTGTCCGCGATGTCATCCTGCCGGACGCGATCACGGTGCAGGAGCTCGCCAACCGCATGGCGGCGCGCGCGGTCGATGTCGTCAAGACGCTGATGCGCATGGGCGTCATGGCGACGATTACGCAGCTGCTCGACTCCGATACCGCTGAATTGGTCATCCAGGAGTTCGGGCATCGAGCGCGGCGCGTGTCTGAAAGTGACGTCGAGCAGGGTATTGAGGGCACGGCCGACCTCGATGCCGACCTGCAGCCACGCGCTCCCGTCGTCACGATCATGGGCCATGTCGACCATGGCAAGACGTCATTGCTCGATGCGTTGCGTGCGACCGACGTTGCGGCCGGCGAAGCGGGCGGTATCACCCAGCATATCGGCGCTTACCAGGTGAGCCTGCCGTCTGGCAGCCGCATTACCTTCATCGACACGCCAGGCCATGAGGCGTTCACCTCGATGCGGGCGCGCGGTGCGTCAGTGACCGATATCGTGGTGCTCGTCGTGGCGAGCGATGACGGCGTGATGCCGCAGACGATCGAGGCGATCCGCCATGCCAAGGCGGCACATGCACCGATCATCGTCGCTATCAACAAGATGGACAAGGCGGACGCCAATCCGACCCGTGTGCGGCAGGAGCTGCTGAGCCACGAGATCGTAGTTGAAGACATGGGCGGCGAGACCCAGGACGTGGAAGTTTCAGCCACCAAGCGGATGAATCTCGACAAGCTCGAAGAGGCTATCCTGCTGCAGGCCGAGATCCTTGACCTGAAGGCGAACCCGAACCGTGCCGCAGAAGGCTCGGTCATCGAGAGCCGGCTCGATCGCGGGCGCGGCCCGGTGGCAACCGTGCTGGTCCAGAACGGTACGCTCAACCAGGGCGACATTGTCGTGGCGGGCGCCGAATGGGGCCGTGTCCGCGCCATGCTCGACGACAAGGGTCGGCCGCTGAAATCGGCTGGACCGTCCTCACCTGTCGAAATCCTCGGCCTCGGCGGCGTGCCATCTGCGGGCGAGCCTTTCGTAGCTGTCGAAGATGAGGGACGCGCCCGCGAGATTTCGGAGTTCAGGACACGCAAGCTGCGCGACAAGGCGGCCGCGGGTGCCACTGCGGCGCGAGGTACGCTGGAGCAGATGCTGACACGCATCGCTGCCGGTGCTCAAAAAGAGGTGGCTGTCCTAGTCAAGGCGGACGTACAGGGCAGTGCCGAGGCCATCCAGGCAACGGTCATGAAGCTCGAGCATGAGGAAGTGAAAGTTCGCGTCCTGATTGCGAGCGTCGGGCAGATCACGGAAAGCGATGTTCAGCTTGCGAAGGCGAGCAATGCGGTGATCGTCGCCTTCAACGTGCGTGCGACGAGCCAGGCTCGTGAGATGGCGCAGCGTGATGGCGTGGACATTCGTTACTACTCGATCATCTACCAGGTGGCGGACGACATTGAGCAGTTGGTCCGCGGCAAGATCGCGCCGAAATATCGCGAGAACTTTCTTGGCTACGCCGAGATCCGCAAGGTGTTCGACATCACCAAGACGGGCAAGGTTGCCGGTTGCATGGTCACGGAAGGGCTCGTCAAACGCGGCTGCGGTGTTCGTCTGCTGCGCGAGAACGTCGTCATCCATCAGGGCGAGCTGTCGCAGCTCAAGCGGTTCAAGGACGATGTGCGTGAAGTGGCCCGCGGCTATGAGTGCGGACTGTCCTTCGCAGGATTCAACGATCTTCGGGAGGGCGATGTCGTCGAGTGTTATGAGAGCGAGCTGGTTCCGGCTTAGGCCGGACCTGCGTGGCGGAGTGCGTCTGTGAGCAGGAAGGCCGGCGCCACGCAGGGGGTGCCATCGAAGCGGGAGCTTTCGAAACGGGCGAGCGCCAAGCGCGGCCCGAAGCCTGCTTCGCAACGGCAGCTTCGGGTTGGCGAGGAAATCCGCCACGTCCTAGCTGGAGTGTTTACGCGCGGGGAGTTCCGTGATCCCGATCTCGCTGGAATTGCGATCACTGTCACAGAAGTGCGTACTTCTCCCGACCTGAAGCATGCGACGGCGTTTGTGGCTCGTCTTGGCAGGTCCGATGTAGACAAACTGCTGCCCGCATTGCGCCGTGCGGCTCCCTACTTCCGTTCCCAGCTTGCTCACTCGCTAAGCCTGCGCGTGGCGCCCGAAGTTTCGTTTCAGGCGGATACGGCGTTGGAATATGCAACCCACATCGAACGCCTCATGCACCAGCCTGAAGTCTTGCGGGATCTGAGCGATGGCGAGGTTGAGCCGCCGGAACCCGACTGAAACTCGCGGCATGGAAAGCAGCCGCGAGCTTGCGCACTTACAACGGGTGTTTTGTTGAGAAGACCGGCTGGCTCGACAGATAGGTGGTGCCCGACTGATTGGCCGCACTGGCGACGATCTGGCCGGCCGCCAGCCCGTAGACCTGGTTCGACGTAATCGAGCCGCGATGCTGCAATCGTTCACGACGGCCGCGGGCGTGTGCGCTGTCAACTGGTTTAGAATGGTGTTGCCGCTGACGGTGAGCCTTGAGTTCGGCTGCATGCTGCCTTCCTTGCCGAACTTGCTCAACCACGCATCCGCCAGGAGTTGGATGACAGTACGATAATGATGCGAGGGGAATAGATTTGAGATCGGTTGATATAGATCGTACATGAGCGTGTTGGGTGGAGAAACTCGCAGCTCTGTTGTTGCGCGGGGCCCGCTTCACTGCTGCGGCGGCGTCGAAGGGGGATCGTCATTTTCGCCGGAGTACTCGTTTGCCGGCACCTCCTTGCGGCTTCCGTGAACAGACGATCTCGTGCTTTGTCGGAAGAAGGTTCGACGGCAAGAAACGCTCGCTACTTCGACCGCAGCTATGGCAGCAATCGCACCAGCCGGGACCAGAACGATCTGAAATTGGCCGGAATAAGCGGCCTTGGGAGTAACCATGCGAAAAACAGTGTTGGCTTTGACGGTTCTGCTTGGCACCGTTTGCGCCGCGCCAGTTGGGGCTCAGACTTTGACCAAGCTGAACCACTTGCCGCCATCCGGCGCGGGGATTGGCTTCCTGCTTACAGATGGAACTGTTCTCTTCCAGGGCGGCAATGAATCCGATTTCTACAAGCTGACGCCCGATATCAACGGTAGCTACGTGAACGGCGCCTGGTCGAAAGCTGCCAGCCTGCCGTCCGGCTATGTGCCCGATGCCTTTTCGAGCGTCGTGCTGGCGGACGGACGCCTGGTGATCGCGGGCGGCGAGTATAACAACAATCAGTTTGCGCTGACGAATCGTTGTGCCGTCTATGATCCTGTTGCGAATACCTGGACGAAACTAGCACCGCCAAAGGGCTGGGACTTCATCGGAGATTCGCCGTCGTTAGTACTGCCGGACGGGAAGTTCCTACTCGGGCGGAAGCTCGACAAGCGCATCGCCGTGCTCGACCCGGCGACGCTCACCTGGACCGAGTTGTCGTCGAACGGAAAAAAGGATTTCAACGCCGAGGAAGGCTGGACGCTGATGCCAGATGGCACGGTTCTGACCTACGACGTGAAGCAGGCGCCGAATTCGGAGAGCTATAATCCGACCAGCCAGAAATGGACGAGTCTTGGCAGCACGATCGTCAGCCTCAAGAGTCCGACTAGCGTCAAGAGCATCAGCTACGGCAAAGGCCTGGTCTATCATCCGCCTGGTGAAGTGGGGCCTGGCGTGTTGCGGCCGGACGGCACGGTTTTCGCCACGGGTGGAACGCCTGCGGGCGGTACCTTCGGGCATACGGCGATCTACCGTCCCGGCGTTGGCGGCACGGTCGGCACTTGGACAAAGGGCCCGGACTTCCCGGTCAATCAGGACGCTGGCGACAGCTTCGCCTCACTCCTGCCAACGGGCAACGTCCTGGTCGAGGCCGGATCAGGCAATCTCTACGAGTTCGATGGCACGAAACTTAACGCGACCAAATTCAACGGCAATGGTGGCGCGCTGTTCGTACTTCCCACTGGCGAGACTTTGGTAAACGGATCGGCGGTGTACACGACGAAAGGCTCCGTAAATCCAGCCTGGGCTCCGACGATTATGGCGGTGCCATCAACCGTAACTCGTGGATCTACCTATGTTGCATCGGGGACTCAGTTCAACGGGCTGTCACAGGCCGCTTCTTTCGGTGACGAATTCCAGACAGCGACCAACTATCCCCTCGTGCGGATCACGAACACTGCGACCGGACATGTGTTCTATGCCCGCACACACGATCACAGCAGCATGGGTGTTGCCACGGGATCGCAGATCATAACCACGAACTTCGACGTCCCTGCCGCGGCTGAGGCAGGAGCCAGCACGCTAGAGGTCGTCGCCAACGGCATCCCGTCGGCACCGGCCGCCATAACCGTCAAGTAACGGACAACGCGGGAGGGACCGTCGGCGCGTGCTGGCCTTCCTGTTCCGGTTTCGTTAGAGGGGGGCTTTCCCAAACATTCGGAATGCTCATGCGCCGCAAACGCGGTCGCCCTCTCGATGGGTGGCTGATCATCGACAAGCCGCAGAGGCTCACAAGTACCGACGTTGTAAACCGGGTCCGCCGAGGTTTCGACGCGCAGAAGGCGGGGCATGGCGGCACGTTGGATCCTTTGGCCACGGGCGTGCTGCCGATCGCCTTCGGCCATGCGACCAAGACCGTTCCTTATGTGATGGATGGAACGAAGCTGTATCGGTTTACGCTGCGCCTTGGCGAGGAGTGCGACACCGACGACGCCGATGGCGCGGTCACACAAAGCAACGCGGTTCGCCCGACCGACGAGCAACTCAGAGCCGCGCTTCCTGCGTTCCGCGGCGAGATTATGCAGGTCCCGCCGATCTATTCCGCCATCAAGGTTGCCGGTGAGCGTGCCTACGACATGGCCCGCGAGGGCAGGGCGCCTGTGCTCGAGGCGCGGCCTGCGCGGGTGGATCGGTTTGAGCTTGTGGAGCGGCCGGACGAAGACCATGCCATCTTCGAGGTACAATCCGGCAAGGGCGTCTACATGCGCAGCCTTGCCCGTGACTTGGCACGGGCGTGCGGCGCGCTGGGACATATTGCCGCTTTACGCCGTCTGCGGGTCGGGCCGTTCACGGAAGCAGACGCGATTTCACTGGACAATGCGATGCCTTCGGAGGATACCGCGCGATCCTCTCCGGACCTTTTGCTTCCGGTCTCGACCGCGCTGGCCGACATCCCGGCTCTGGCCCTGACTGAAGCGGAGATTGTGCAGCTCACCCAGGGGCAGGCTATCAGCCTGCTCACCTTGATGGGTCGTATTCCAGAGGCGGCCGATCCGGACAAGGGGTTGGTCCGCGCCATGGCGGGGGGACGCGTGATTGGGCTTTGCCGCCTGGAAGATGGCTGGCTACGTCCCGAGCGCATCCTTTAGACCCCAAGGGATACGTCGCAGACGCATCCTCTATAGCAAATTGGAGCAACAGATCGATGTCGATCACAGCGGAGCGCCGTACGGCGTTGATCCATGATTATCAGGCGCAGGCTGCCGATACCGGCAGCCCGGAAGTGCAGGTTGCCCTGCTGTCCGAGCGCATCACCAACCTCACCGAGCATTTGAAGACCCATGCGAAGGATTTCCATTCGCGCCGTGGGCTGCTGATGCTGGTTGGCCGTCGCCGCCGCCTGCTCGACTACCTGAAGCGCAAGGATCAGGCGCGCTACGAGACACTGATCGGGCGGCTGAAGCTTCGTCGCTGACGTAAGGGCGGCCGCCGCTTGCGCACCCCGCGCAAACGGCGGCCTCAACCTGTTTGATGAACCAGGGTGCCAGGGGCGTTTCAGGCCACATGGTTTTCTAGGCTGCCGGTGTGCAGCCCTTCCATGCAGTCCGAGACGCTTCGCACCTGCCAAAGAAGGATTGGTGCGCATGTTTAATTATTTTCGCAAGGAACTCGACTGGGGCGGCCGCAAGCTGGTCCTTGAGACAGGCAAGATGGCCCGCCAGGCGGATGGTGCTGTGCTCGTAAGCTATGGCGAGACCGTCATCCTGTGCACGGCTGTGGGTGCGAAGAATGTCAAGCCGGGACAGGATTTCTTTCCGCTCACGGTAAACTACCAGGAGAAGGCTTTTGCGGCCGGGAAAATTCCGGGCGGCTTTTTCAAGCGCGAGGGCCGTCCGAGCGAAAACGAGACGCTCGTCAGCCGACTGATTGACCGCCCGCTGCGTCCGCTGTTCCCGCAGAACTTCCGCAACGAGGTTCAGGTCGTCGCCACAGTGCTCAGCCACGACATGGAGAACGATCCTGACATAGCATCGCTCATCGGCTGCTCTGCCGCACTGACACTCTCCGGCATTCCGTTCTTCGGTCCGGTTGCCGCTGCGCGCGTGGGCTATGAGAACGGTCAGTACATTCTGAACCCGACCATGTCTCAGATGGAGAACGCAACACTCGACCTGGTGCTTGCCGGAACGTCAGAGGGCGTTCTCATGGTCGAGTCCGAGGCGAGCGAGTTGTCCGAGGACGTCATGCTGGGCGCTGTGACCTTCGGCCACGAAGCCTTTCAGCCGGTCATTCGGGCCATCATTGAACTGGCCGAACATGCCGCCAAGGAGCCATGGACGCTGAAGGAGCCGTCCGAGGCCGAGATCGCGCTCAAGGCCCGCATCGACGAGCTTGGGCGTGCCGATATCGCCGCAGCCTACAAGCACCAGGTGAAACAGGATCGCTATGCGGCGGTCGGTGCGGCAAAGAAGAAGGTCATGGAGGCCCTGGCCGCCGAGGGACTGAATGCCGATGCCGCGAAGCCGATCCTGAAGGATCTCGAGGCCGACATCGTGAGGAATGCCATCCTAGATACCGGAACACGCATCGATGGCCGCGACACCAAGACGGTGCGCCAGATCATCGCCGAGGTCGGCATCCTGCCGCGCGCCCATGGCAGTGCACTGTTCACTCGCGGCGAAACCCAGGCGTTGTGCGTGGTGACACTCGGCACCGGGCAGGACGAGCAAATCATCGACAGCCTGGAAGGCGAATATCGCGAGAACTTCCTGCTGCACTACAACTTCCCGCCCTTCTCGGTTGGCGAGGCGGGCCGCATGGGCAGTCCCGGCCGTCGCGAAATCGGCCATGGCAAGCTCGCATGGCGCGCCGTGCACCCGTTGCTGCCGAAGAAAGAGGAATTCCCTTACACGCTGCGCATCGTGTCCGAGATCCTCGAAAGCAACGGCAGCTCGTCGATGGCGACGGTTTGCGGCAGCTCGCTGGCACTGATGGACGGCGGCGTTCCGCTCAAGCGGCCGGTGGCGGGTATCGCCATGGGCCTGATCAAGGAAGACCGCGCCTTCGCTGTCCTGTCGGATATCCTGGGCGACGAGGATCACCTCGGCGACATGGACTTCAAGGTTGCCGGCACCGAGCAGGGCATCACCAGCCTGCAGATGGACATCAAGATCACGT
>CAZZVF010000135.1:6894-7954 GCA_964657355.1 uncultured Buchnera sp. | reverse complement strand
GATCGGCGGCCTCGATTCCATGCGCGGCGCCCTGATCGACGATGTGACGATGGCCCGGCTGCTCAAGGCGCGCGGCAGGATCTGGCTTGGGCACAGCGAAATGGCTGCCAGCATCAGGCCATACCCCCACGCCGTCGACGTGTGGCGCATGGTTGCACGCACCGCCTACGTGCAGCTCGGCTATTCGCCATTGCTGCTCGCGGGCACGGTCGCCAGCATGGTCCTGGTCTGGCTGGTGCCGCCGGCATGCGCGCTCTTCGGCCATGGCGCGGCGCGGTTCGCCGGAGTGCTGGGGTGGGCCGCCATGGCGGGATCCTATATGCCCACCCTGCGCCGTTTCGGGGTCAGCCTGGCGTGGGCGCCGCTGCTGCCGCTGGTCGCCGCCTTCTACACGGCGGCGACACTCGGCTCGGCGTGGAATCACTACACGGGGCGTGGGGTCATTTGGAAACAGCGGGCGTATCACGCTTGAACGGCGACGCCGATGCCTGCGCCTCGGTCGAGAGCTGGTCGGGCAAGGACCGCACGCAGGAGAACTTCCCCGTCGGCTCGGCGCTGATCCGGCGCGACCTGCGCCCGCATGTGCACGCCTTCTACGATTTCGCCCGCAACGCCGACGACATTGCCGATAGCCCGGTGCTCGAACCCGCCGACAAGATCAGGCGGCTCGACGTGATGGAGAACGTGCTGCTCGGCCGGACCGAAACCGGCTCGCCCTCGGCGCGCAGGCTGCGCACCAGCCTGGCCGATGCGCTGGTGACGCCGCGCCACAGCCTCGAATTGCTGCGTGCGTTCCGGCAGGACGCCACCAAGACGCGCTACGCCAGCTGGGCCGAGCTGCTGGATTACTGCCGCTATTCGGCCATGCCGGTCGGCCGCCACGTGCTCGACCTGCACGGCGAGCACAAGGAGACTTGGGGCCCGTCCGACGCCCTGTGCTCGGTGCTCCAGGTGCTGAACCACCTGCAGGACGGAGCCCGCGACCTCGCCGCCCTCGACCGCTGCTATCTGCCGGACGACATGCTGGCAGCGTCGGGCAGCAGCGTGGCCGAACTCGCCG
>CAZZVF010000135.1:0-6884 GCA_964657355.1 uncultured Buchnera sp. | reverse complement strand
GGGCCTGCGTGCCGTGTTCGACGGGATGCTCGACCATTGCGACGTGCTGAACCGCAAGGCTGACGAGTTGCCGCGAAGGGTGCGCGACCGCCGCCTGCGCATGGAAACCGCTGTCATCGTCAGCCTGTCGAAACGCCTGGCCGGGCGACTGCGCGGGGGCGACCCGCTCGCCACCCGCGTCAAGCTGACCCGCATGGATGCCGTCGCCAGCGTGCTCGGCTGCCTGAAGGTGGCGCTGTGAGCGAACCGCTTGGGGCCGCCAAGGCCGATCTGGACGAAATCACCGCCCTGGTCCGCCGCTCTGGCACGTCGTTCTACCGCGGCATGCGCATTCTGCCGCCGGAGCGGCGCCACGCCATGTACGCCATCTACGGCTTCTGCCGCGTGGTCGACGACATTGCCGACGAGCCCGGACCGATCGAGCACAAACGCACCGCCCTCGATGCGTGGCGTCATCGCATTGCGGGACTCGCGGAAGGCCGCGCCAGCGATGCGCTGACCCGCGTGCTGCTGCTCGCCCGCGCGCAATTCGCCCTGCGCGAAGCCGATCTGCACGCGGTGGTCGACGGCATGCAGATGGATGCCGAAACGGTCATCGTGGCGCCCGATTACGCCACGCTCGACCTCTATTGCGACCGGGTCGCCTCTGCCGTCGGCCGCCTCTCCGTGCGGGCGTTCGGCGATGCTTCCGCCGATGCCGACGAGGTGGCGCACCATCTCGGCCGGGCGTTGCAGCTGACCAACATCCTGCGCGATCTGGGCGAGGATGCCGAGCGCGGCCGGCTCTATCTGCCGCGCGAATGGCTCGACGAAGCCGGCGTGCCGCACGATCCCGAGCGGGCGTTGCGCGACCCTGCACTCGCTGCGGTCTGCGAGCGCATGGCGCGGCAGGCGCACACCCATTTCGACCAGGCGCACGCGGCCATGCGGCGCTGCGACAGGCGCGCCATGAAACCCGCCCGCGTCATGGCCGCCACCTACGCGGCCGTGCTCCAATGCGTGGAGCGCCGCGGCTGGGGGCGCCCGGCCGAACGCGTCTCCGTGCCGAAACGCACCAAGCTCTGGATCGCCCTGCGTTACGGAATTGCCGGGTGAGGCCCCGTCGGGGATGCGGGGGATGACCTCCCGCGTGCATGTGATCGGTGGCGGCCTTGCCGGGCTCGCCGCCGCCCTCGATCTGACCGAAGCAGGCCGTGCGGTGACACTCTACGAGGCGGGACCTGCGTGCGGCGGGCGCTGCCGCTCCTATTTCGACCGCGAACTCGGCTGCCGGATCGACAACGGCAACCATCTCCTGCTGTCCGGCAACACGGCCGCAATGCGCTACCTCGATCGCCTCGGCACACGCTTCACGCTTGGCGGCCCGGGTGCTCCGGTATTCCCGTTCATCGACATTACCACCGGCCTGCGCTGGACCGTGCGCCCGAATTTCGGCCGGCTGCCGCTGTGGATCTTCAGGAGCGGCCACGGCGTGCCCGGCGCCCGGCTCGGCGACTACCTCAAGCTCCTCAAGCTGCGTACAGCCGGTCCGGACGCCACCGTCGCAGGCGTGCTGGGAGACAGCGTGCTGTTCCGCCGGCTGATCGCGCCGCTTGCCATCGCAGCACTCAACACGCCGACCGAACAGGGCAGTGCGCGGCTGTTCTGGGCCGTCATCGCCGAGTCGCTGGCACGCGGCGGCGGCCAGTGCATCCCGCTCTTCCCGCGCGAGGGCCTGTCGGAAAGCTTCGTCGACCCGGCGCTGGCCCTGTTGCGCGAACGCGGTGCCGAGATCCTCACCGGCCACCGGGTCGCCGCCATCGCCACCACCGGGGGCAGGGTCACGGCGCTCGAGACGGGCGGTGCGACGCGTCCGCTCGACGCGCAGGACCAGGTAGTGCTCGCCGCGCCGGCACCGGTCGCCGCACAGCTCATCCCGGGCCTGCGCGCGCCCGACTCTTTCGAGTCCATCATCAACCTGCATTTCCGCTACGAGGCCGATCCGGGCGAAGCGGGCTTCATCGGATTGCTCGGCAGCGTGGCCGAATGGATTTTCATCAAGCCCGGTGTCGTTTCAGTCACCATTTCGGCGGCCAACCGGCTTTCGGACCGCGACTCGCAACCGCTGGTAGAAGAGATCTGGCGCGAAATAGGCGTTGCGCTGAATCTGGTTGCCCAGCTGCCACAATGGAGGCTGATACGCGAAAAGCGCGCGACCTTTGCTGCAACTCCTGCGCAACAGATGCGTCGCCCTTCTGCCACAAACACCTTGCGGAATCTGGTGCTTGCAGGTGATTGGACGGACACCGGGTTGCCCGCGACGATCGAAGGTGCGATCAGGTCCGGCTTTGCTGCGGCGCAAAAACTGCTGTCTGCCTGATTCTTGCGGGCTGCTTGAAGATCAGAAGAGAATGTCCGTCGAAACGCTCCCCCCCTCCGCCAACCGCGAATCGTCCAGGCATGTGGACCTCGCGGATCTGCGGATCGCGGTGGACCGGGCCGCCATGGCGCTCGCTGCCAGGCAGAACGCCGACGGGCACTGGCGCTTCGAGCTCGAGGCCGATGCGACAATCCCCGCCGAATACGTGCTGCTCGAGCACTACCTGGACCGCATCGATCCGGTGCTGCAGGGCCGCATCGGCATCTATCTGCGCGACATCCAGGGCGACCATGGCGGCTGGCCGCTGTTTCATGGCGGCAAATTCGACCTCTCCGCATCGGTAAAGGCCTACTTCGCCCTGAAATGCATCGGCGATGCGGTGGATGCGCCGCACATGGCGCGGGCCCGCGCCGCCATCCTGGCCGCCGGCGGTGCCGAGCGAACCAACGTATTTACCCGCATCCAGCTGGCGCTGTTCGGCCAGGTGCCGTGGCGCGCCATTCCCACCATGCCGGTGGAAATCATGCTGCTGCCGGAGTGGTTCTTCTTCCACCTGTCGAAGATCAGCTACTGGTCGCGCACCGTCATCGTGCCGCTGCTGGTGCTGATGGCGAAACGCCCGCAGGCCATCAACCCTCACGGCATCGGCATCGCCGAGCTGTTTTGCCAGCCGCCCGAGCGCATCCGCGACTACATCCGCGGGCCGTATCGCTCGGTGTGGGGCCACGCGTTCAAAGGCCTCGACATCGTGCTGAAGCGCACCGAGCGCCATTTCCCAAAGAACGCCCGTGCCCGTGCAATTGCCGCCGCAGTGGATTTCGTCACGGAGCGGCTCAACGGCGAGGACGGGCTGGGCGCGATCTATCCCGCCATGGCGAACAGCGTGATGATGTTCGCAGCCCTGGGCTACGAACCGGCGCATCCACATGCCGCCATCGCCTGGCAGTCGGTCCGCAACCTGCTGGTGCATGACGGTGACCGTACCTATTGCCAGCCTTGCGTGTCGCCGATCTGGGACACCAGCCTGGCCGGGCACGCCATGGCGGAAGCGGGCTATGGCTGCGACCTGGGCCGCGCGCCGGTGGAAGCCGCAAGCCGCTGGCTGGCCGATCGGCAGATCCTCGACGTCAAGGGCGACTGGGCGGTGCGCCGGCCGGACGTGCCGCCCGGCGGCTGGGCCTTTCAATACGCCAACGATCATTACCCGGACGTTGACGACACCGCCGTGGTCGGCCTGCTGCTGCACCGCAACGGCGATCCCGCGCATGACGAGGCGATCGAACGCGCCAAGGTGTGGATCGTCGGCATGCAGAGCAGTGACGGCGGCTGGGGCGCCTTCGAGCCGGAAAACACGCACTCGTACCTAAATCACATTCCGTTCGCCGACCACGGAGCCCTGCTCGACCCGCCCACCTCCGACGTCACCGGGCGTTGCGTCGGCTTCCTCGCGCAGATCGGCATGAAGGCGGATGATCCGGTGATGCAGAAGGCCATCGCCTACATGCGCCGCGAGCAGGAGCCGGACGGCAGCTGGTTCGGCCGCTGGGGCACCAACTATATCTACGGCACGTGGTCGGTCATCAATGCGCTGAACGCGGCGGGCATTGCGCCGTCGGACCCGGCCATGCGCCGCGCGGTCGAATTCCTCGCCGCGACCCAGCGCGAAGATGGTGGCTGGGGCGAGGACGAGGAGAGCTACGCCGACGCGCCGCCAGGCCGCTTCACGGAAAGCACGCCGTCGCAGACTGCCTGGGCGCTGTTAGCCCTTATGGGAGCAGGCCAGGCCGAGCACCCTGCCGTGGCGCGCGGCATCGCGTGGCTGCAGAGCACGCAGAAACCGGATGGCGAATGGGACGAGCTGCCCTACACCGCAGTCGGATTTCCACGCGTTTTCTACCTCAAATATCACGGCTACCGATTGTTCTTCCCGCTGCTCGCTCTGGCCCGCTACCGCAACCTGATGCGTGGCAATGCGCGGCAGGTGGATTACGGAATTTGAGGCCCGCGCCGGAGGGTGACGGCGCCCTCCGGATGGTTTCAAGCCCTGCGCGGGCTGAGGGCTTCCGGCTCGGCGTGGTGACCGGATTACGGGCAGAGGCGCGGCTATTTGGTCCGCATGCTCGGGCTGGTGGCGGTACGGGTGTCGGTGCCGCGCGTGTGGCGGAGAGCCTGGTTCGCGACGGTGCGACTGCCTTGCTGAGTTTCGGCCTCGCAGGCGGCCTCGATCCTGCACTTGCCGCAGGAGCCTTGATCGTTCCACGCCAGGTCATTTCCGGCAGCACTCGCTGGGGGTGCGATGCGGGTCTGCTGGCGCTTGTCGGCGGCGCAACGGTCGAGCAGCTTTTCGCAGGCGACTCGGTCGTGGCGTCGGTCGTGTCCAAGCTGGCCTTGTTCCGCGAAACCGCTTGCGCCGCCATCGACCTCGAAAGCGGCGCGGTCGCGGCCGTCGCAGAGCGCGCCGGCCTGCCGTTTGCGGTGCTGCGCGCGGTGTGCGATCCGGCCGCGCGCGCGCTGCCGCCGGCGGCCTTGGCGGCACTCGACGGGGCAGGGGTCATCGGCTTCGGCCGCGTGCTCGCCTCCGTGCTGCGCAACCCGTCGCAATTTCCCGCCCTGCTCGCGCTGGCGCGTGATGCCGCTTCGGCCCGCGCCGCGCTGAGCCGCATCGTCCAGGAGAAAACCCTTCGTGCAGCCTGACGATTCCGCGACAATGCTGCAGCGAATCCTGTCCGGCGTCGTCGCACTCTCGGCTCGTCACGCCCGGCTGGTGGCGTTGTTTTTTGCCCTGCTTGCCGCCGCTTCCATTGGCCTTGCTGCAACCAGGCTGAGTGTCACGACGGATATCGGCCTGCTGTTCAGCATGCATCTACCGTGGAAGCAGCGCGAGGCGGTCGAGAAAGCTGCGTTTCCGCAATTCAACGACCTGATCGTCGCCGTTGTCGATGCGCGCATTCCCGAACAGGCAGACGCCACCGCCGATGCGCTGACGCAAGCGCTGGCCGGCGACATGGCGCATTTCCACAGCGTGCGCCGGCCCGACGCGTCACCCTACCTGCAGCGCGAAGGCCTGCTGTTCCTGCCGACGCAGACGCTGACCGATCTGCTCGACCGGACCGTCGATGCCGAACCGTTCCTCGGCCAGCTTGCCGCCGATCCCAGCGCCCGGGGCTTGTTCTCGGCACTTGGACTCGTCGGCATCGGAGTCGCCCGCGGTCAGGCGAATCTCGACACCTTCATGCCCGCGCTGAGGAGTTTCCACGCGACGCTGGAAGCAGCAGCAACGGGAAAGGCGCAGCCTCTGTCGTGGGAGACGCTGCTGTCCGGCGAGGCGGCGAAGCTTGCCGGCCCTAACAGGATCGTTCTGATCCAGCCAAAACTCGATTTCGGCGCGGTGCAGCCGGGCGGTGCCGCGACGCGCATCATACGCGCGGCGATCGCAAAGCTGCCATACGTTGCGTCGGGCGACGCGCACGTCAATCTCACCGGCTCCGTGCCGCTCGCCGACGAAGAGTTCTCGTCGGCCGCCAAGGGCTCGATCATGGGGCTGGCAATCAGCTTCGTGCTCGTCGTGGTCTGGCTCGTTCTCGCCCTCGGCAGCTGGCGGCTGATCCTGCCGGTGGTGCTGACATTGCTGCTCGGCCTGTCGTTGACGACCGGTTTCGCGGCAGTCGCGGTCGGCACGCTCAACCTGATTTCCGTCGCCTTCGCCATCCTGTTCGTCGGCATCGCAGTGGATTTCGCCATCCAGTTCACCGTACGGTTCCGCGACCTGCGCCTGCACGAACCCGCTCTCGGCCCAGCCCTCGCCATGACCGGGCGGCGCGTCGGCGTGCAGGTCCTGGTCGCGAGCGCTGCAACGGCTTCGGGATTTCTCGCCTTCGTGCCTACCAAGTTCGCCGGCGTCGCAGAATTGGGCCTGATCGCGGGCGGCGGCATGCTCATCGCGTTCGCCTGCACCATCACCTTCCTGCCCGCGCTGCTGCGCCTGTGCGCGCCGCACGGCGAGAAGGAGGAAATAGGGTTTGCCAGTGCAGCACCGCTCGACCGCGCACTGGCCCGTGTTCGTGTGCCGATCCTTGCCCTGTTCGCAGCCCTGTTCGTGGCCGGCGCCGTGCTGACACCGAGGCTGACATTCGACAGCAACACGCTGCACACCAAGCCGCAGAATAGCGAGGCCATGCGCACCCTGCTGCGATTGTTCGACAGCCCGGTCACCAACCCGTTCACCAGCAATATCCTGCGCCCGTCGGTGGCAGAATCGGAGCGTACCGCCGCACAGTTGCAAAAGCTCGATCTCGTGGACCATGTCGTCGGCATCGGCAGTTTCGTGCCGGCCGACCAGGATGCGAAACTCGCCGCAATCCACGATGCCGCGGGCCTGCTCGCACCCGTGCTGACCGCGACACCGAAGCCGGCACCATCCCCGGACGAGTTGCGCAAGGCGATCGCCGATTGCCTGAGGCAGCTCGCACCCGGCCTTGCGAAACTGCCGCCAGGTCACCCGCTCGCATTGATGGCCGCCGATCTG
>CAZZVF010000134.1:0-7963 GCA_964657355.1 uncultured Buchnera sp. | reverse complement strand
CGTTTCTGCTGTTTCTGCCCATCGCCGTGTTCGACAGAGTCTTAAAATATCGCGGCAAACTATCCGATGAATTGCTCATCGGCACGGCTGCTATTTTCGGCCTGTGTGGGCCGCTGCTTGGCAACCAGGCCCAGCCAGCCTTGATTTCGCATCTGGTTGCGGCCGGGCTGAGTATAAACGAAGCCAACGAGCAAGTCGCGACGTCGCTGCATCAGGGTATCGGCCAGGCGGCCGAGAAAATGCTGCTTACCTGGCGCCATTATCCACTAAATGGTTGCCTTGGCACCCTTTACGCCGGCTTGCCGGGGCTGATGTTGATGATCCTCGGCTGGCCATCCATGCGACGCCTGACGGCGGCTTCGCCTCACCGATCGCAACGCCTGCTGCAAATGTCGGCCTATGTCGCGGCCTGCCTGGGCTCGGTCGCACTTCTGGCGATCGCGTGGGATCTCGTGCGGCTCGTATCCCTCACCACGCTCACCTCACTGATCGCGGTCAATCGCGTATCCCGTCCTGGGAATAATCCTGCGCAACCGATCGCAACCGCAGCAAGCCTATGCGTGGTGCTCGCCTTTACGCTGATGCCGGTATTCAACGTGTATTTCGACTATGCGCGCCCTTTGAGGCTGACGCTCATTAACAGCGTCTGTTCACCTTGCGCAAAGATCGCCGTGACAATGGCAAATTTCTACAACCGCGACCTGCCGGAACAGGAACGCACCAAACTTGTGGCAGCTCCTTTCTACGGAAATAGACAATAAAGATCGAAATGCAGGCTTCGGTCAGGTGTTTGGTTACTGGCGGTATTCACCGCCAACTGCGCCTCGAACGCCCGCCCATAAGCCGGGCAGGCTTCGCCTCGGGTCTCCATTCGTGAAACAACCACGAGAGAAAGCAGCCATGTGTTTGACATCAGTGCAATCAGTGATTACACTAAGAGGATGCAGTCCAATACACAAGCTGCCCCAGCCTCGATCACCATTCGCAACCTCGATCCAGCGCTCAAGGAGCGGTTGCGCGTCCGCGCTGCGCAGCACGGCCAGTCGATGGAGGCGGAGGCGCGCCGCATCCTGCAGACCGCGCTGGCGCCGCAGGACGCTCCGCCTTTGCGGCACCTCTACGACCGGGTTCGCGCCCGCTTCGCACGGCTGGGCGGAATTGATCTCGAACTGCCTCCGCGCGAGCCGGTTCGCGAGCCACCCCATTTCGACTGATGCTGATCCTCGACACCAACATACTCTCCGAGATCATGCGCCCCAAACCCGAACGCAAAATCGCCGACTGGATCGTCCGCCAGCCATCCGATGAGCTGTTCACAGCCGCAATGTGCCAGGCGGAGATACTCGCAGGCCTCGCCGTCATGCCGAACGGCCGCCGCCGCGCCGACCTGGAGGAAGCCGCGCGGGCCATGTTCGCCGATGATTTCGACGGTCGTATCCTGCCGTTCGACACCGAAGCGGCTTTTGCTTATGCCGGAGTCTTTGCAGCACGCCGAAAGGCCGGTCGGCCCAGCGGCACCGTCGATCTCATGGTGGCCGCAATCGCGCGCGTGCACGGTGCCGGCGTGGTCACGCGCAACGTGGCCGATTTCGAGGGCGTGGGCGTGCCGATCATCAACCCATGGGATGAGTAGCCGCGCCATACCGAGTGCGATCCGGAACGGCGCTGCCTTTCCTTACCCGGGAAAAACCCCAGCCCGCCCCAACAAACCCGGCACCTGATGCCCAACGCGCTCCTGCAACCAAACAGCAGCCTCAATCAAAGCCCGCAGATCAACTCCACCAACATGCCCCATCCGCCGCAGCATATACGCAAGATCCTCGGTCGCGATGTTCCCAGTCGCAGCCGGCGCAAACGGGCAACCGCCAATGCCGCCAATGCTTGCGTCTAGCACCGTCGCACCACTCTGCAATGCCGCGTAGGCGTTGGCGAAACCGGTGTTGCGCGTATTGTGGAAATGCGCCCGCAGCCGCACGCCGGGTGCAGCCTCTGCGGCCAGTGCGAAACGCTCGGTCACGTCCAGCGGAGAGGCCACTCCGATCGTGTCCGCGAGTGCTATTTCGTCCGGTTGCGAGGCGGCTAGTTCGCCGACCAGCTCCCCCACGCGCGACGCCGCGATCTCACCTTCGAACGGGCAGCCGAACGCGGTCGTGACAACCACGCTGACCACCTTGCCCTCGTGCCGCGCGACACCCGCCACTTCGGCCCAGCCTTGCAGCGCGTCGGCTACGCTGACACCCTGGTTGCGTCGGCTGAAAGTCTCGGACGCGGCGACCACGTAGTTCACCTCGTCCACGCCGGCGCGTAGTGCCCTGTCCAGCCCGCGCCGGTTCAGCACGAGACCGATGCGGCTGAGCCCTTCGCGCCCGCGCAGCCCCTCCAGCACCGCCTCGGCGTCCGCCATTTGCGGCACCAGCTTCGGGTTCACGAAACTCGCCACCTCGATGCGCCGCAGCCCGGCCGCCAGCGCCTTGTCGATCAGCGCGATCTTGTCCGTCGTGGACAACACAGCAGCCTCGTTCTGCAACCCGTCCCGCGGGGACACTTCGACGATCTCGATTTCCATGCCCCGCATTGCACCGCCTGCGCCGGATTTTGCAAGCCGGGCGGCGGCAAAGGCGACCTTTCACCGCTACCCGCGTTCCAAACCCCAAGGGAGCAAAAGCACGTCATGGCGAACAACGAACCCGACCGGGAACACGATGTCGCGGCGCTGGACGACCTGGCGCCGGGAACGATGCGTCAGGCACAGGCTGGCGAGGAGGCGATCCTGCTCGTCCGCACCGCCGACGCCGTGCACGCGGTCGGTGCCAAATGCCCGCATGCCGGCGCACCGCTCGCCGAAGGCGTGCTGTCCGGCACGCGCATCATCTGTCCCTGGCACAAGGCCACTTTCTGCGCCCGCACCGGCGAATTGCTCGACCCCCCCGCCGTCGACGATCTGCCGCACTACGCAACCCGCATCGACGGCAACCGCATCTTCGTCGCGTCCGCATCCGCACCGAAGCAGCCTGCAACTCCCCAGCCCGACACACGGCTCTTCGTTATTGCAGGCACCGGGGCCGCAGGTGCCATGGCCGCACAAACCCTGCGCCGCGAACACTTCGCCGGGCGCATCCTGATGCTCGACAGCGCCAACCGCGTTCCCTACGACCGCACCATCCTCAGCAAATACGCACTCTCCGGCGAGAAGGGTGCCGAGAAGTCGCCGCTGCAATCGCAGGCCTTCTACCGCGAACATCGCATCGAACGCCGCCGGGCGGACATCACCGATATCGACGCCGTCAACCGCGCCATCACCTGCGCCGACGGCGAAGTGCTGCATTACGACAAGGCGCTGCTCGCGACAGGCGCATTACCCATTCGCCCCGACCTTCCCGGCGCGGAACTCGAAGGCGTCTTCACCCTGCGCAGCCGTGAAGATGCCGACGCCATCCTCGAACGCGCCGAACAAAGCGAGCGTGCCGTGGTTCTCGGCGCCAGCTTCATCGGCATGGAAGTCGCCGCCAGCCTGCGCGAACGCGGCCTTGACGTGACGGTCGCCGGCCAGGAGAAAACCCCGTTCGAAAAACAACTCGGCGCACGCATCGGCGGCGCTTTCGTCACCCTGCACGAACAGCTCGGCGTCAAGTTTCGGCTGCGCACCAAGATCGCGGCCCTCGAAGGTGAAAACCAGGTCCGCGCCGTCGTCCTGCAAGGCGGGGAACGCATCCCGGCCGATCTGGTCGTCATCGGTTTCGGCGTCAAACCCGCAACGGATTACGCGAAAACCCTCAACCTGAACGAAGACGGCGGCATCGAGGTCGATGCCACGCTCCAAGCCGCGGAACACCTCTACGCCGCTGGTGACATCGCAAGCTTTCCCGACCGCGCCGACGGTGCACCGATCCGCGTCGAACACTGGCGCGTCGCCCAACAGCACGGCCGCGTCGCCGCCCTCAACATGCTCGGCCGCATGACGCGCTACGACGCCGTCCCGGTGTTCTGGACCATCCACGCCATGAAGCGCATGGACATGGTCGGCCACGCCACGCAATGGGACGACATCATCGTCCACGGCAAACCCGAGGAACAAGACTTTCTCGCCTACTACACAAAGACCGGCAAAGTCATCGCGGCCGCCGGCATGGGCCAGGACCAGCAAACCGCCGCCCTGATCGAACTCCTGCATCGCAAGGAATGGACCGCAGACGAATTAGGCGAGAATCCTGCCGCCCTGCTGGCACACCCGATCACCTGATGGCCCGGGCAACCGAAACCCCGATCGCGCCGGCCAGTGCCGCTCCCGCAATGCAATCGCTCAAGAAATGAAAGTCGCTGCCGATCAGACCGGCCACCACGAGCGCCGGCAGCGCGCCCCATAACGCGCGCAATCGCCGCACCCGGTCCCACAGAACCGCGCAGGGTGCCGTAATGACCGTGGTGTGGCCCGACGGAAAGGAGGCCCAGCCCGCACCGCCATGGAACGGGAAAAATCCATAGACATTATTGCTGATAAACGACGGGTTGTGCGCCACCCAGGTCTCGGGCCAGGTGCGTCCGAACGCCAGTTTCAGCACATCCTTCGCCGCATCCGCCGCCAGCGCTGCAATGCACACGGCGAACACCAAACGCGCCAACGGACTGCGCCACCCCGCCAGCCACGCCGCGCCGCAGACACCGAGCGCCAGCACCGACGCCGGGACCGGAACATCGGCGATCCAGGTCAGCCACACGAAAAACGCCGGCCGCCCCAACCCATGCGCCAGCACAGCCACCGGGCGGTCCAGCAACAGCACCGACAGCACGATGGCGACCAGCACGAAGCAGCTGATAAACAACGCCCGCCGCCGTGTCGCGGTCTCCGAAACAGCGTCCATCCGAACCCTCCGCCACACTGCTTCTAGTGAACCGCCCGCGACACGGCTATGGTCCCGCCGCATCACGCATCTCACTCCAAACCAGCCGGAGCCACACGCAATGCAGCGCCATACAAGCACCGGCCCGGCCCGCGTGACGTGACCATTTCGCGGCGCGCCATGCTTGCAGGTGCCCTGTCCGCACCGGCCTGGCTTACACCGGACTCGCCGAAACCCGGCGCCCATGCGGCTCCCGCACCGGAGCCATGGCTTGCCGCCCTGCGCGGACGCGCCACGGGCACCGGCCTGCTGCGCAGTTACGACGTATCCGGCACCGGGGATTTCGACCGCGCGCACGGCAACTGCGCCTATGTCTACGACAACGCCGTCGTCGGCCTCGCCCTCCTCGCAAGCGGCGAAACGCAATCCGCCATGCGCATCGGACAGGCGCTGCTCGCCGCGCAGTCGCGCGATCGCTTCTTCACCGATGGCCGCCTGCGCAACGCCTATGCAGCGGGCCCGGCGCCGATCAGCGGTTTCTACCCGATGGCGGGCTGGTGGGACCCTGCCAAAAAACGCTGGCTGGAGGACGGCTACCAGGCCGGCACGGCGACCGGCGTCGTTGCCTGGGCCATGCTGTTCTGGATCGCGCTCTCCGGCGCCACGCACGACCCGGGCTACCTGCACGCCGCCAACCGTGCCGCCGACTGGATCGAAAAGACCCAGCGCAGACCGAAGGGATACGCCGGCGGCCTGCTCGGCTTCGAACATGCGCAACAACGTCTCACCTGGGTCAGCACCGAACACAACATCGACGTGCAGGCCGCCTTCGCAGCCCTCGGCCGCACCGAACAGGCGCGCCACGCCGGCGATTTCGTCGCCTCCATGTGGGACGCGAAACAGCGCCGCTTCTTCTCCGGCCTCAAGCCCGACGGCACAATCAACGACCACTCCGCGGTGGACGCCAATCTGTGGCCGTTGCTCACGCAGCATACGCAGCCCGAATGGCTCGGCGCACTCGACTGGATCGTCGCCGAACACGGGCTGCCGCCCTCCGACCCGGCCGCCACCGACGGCGTGGATTTCAACAACGATCGTGACGGGATTTGGCTGGAAGGCACCGCCATCACCGCATTGACGGCCGAAAAATACAAGCGGACGCCGCTTGCACTGCGCCTGATGAAAACCCTGCGCGAGCAGACGGCGCCCGATGGCCTGATCTACGCGTGCTCCACACCCATGCTCACCACCGGGCTTTCGACAGGGCTCGACACGAACGCACCGGACTTCCTGTATTACCGCCGCCCGCATATCGCGCCCACCGCCTGGGCGGTCCTCGCCGGGCGCAGCCAGAATCCTTTTCCTCACGCATAAGCTGCGAACTTTGCGAATTCTCTACAGCCATCGCGTCCAGTCGCATGACGGCATGGCGGTGCACATCGAAGAACTCATCCGCGCGCTGCGCGAAGCAGGCCACGAAGTCCGCGTCGTCGGCCCCAGCTTCTACGACCAGTCGGAATTCGGCGGCGAGAGCCGCACCGTCGCCACGCTGCGCCGGCTGCTGCCCGGCTTTCTCGGCGAGTTCGCCGAGCTTGCCTACAATGTTCCCGCCACGCTGAAACTGCTGCGCGCCTGGCGCGAGTTCCGCCCCGACTTCATCTACGAGCGCTGCAACCTGTATTTCCTGGCCGGTAGCTGGCTCGCCCGCCGCCACGGCGCGAAACTGCTGCTCGAAGTGAATTCGCCGCTCGCCGAGGAACGCCGCAAGTTCGGCGGCTTGTACCTGGCGCCGCTCGCCGCTGCACTGGAACGCTGGACCTGGCGCTCCGCCGGCCGCGTGCTGCCCGTCACCGCCGTGCTCGGAAACATCCTGATCGACGCGGGCGTCGAGCCCGATCGCGTCCGCATCCTGCCGAACGGCATCGATCTCGCGCGCTTCCCCGCACGCCCCGAAACGCGCCCGCAAACCGTCACACTCGGCTTCGTCGGTTTCGTGCGTGCCTGGCACGGCCTCGATCGCATCATCGAAGGCATCGCCGCCTCGCCCCACGCAAACACGCTCAAACTCGTCGTCGTCGGCGACGGTCCCGTGCGCGCCGACCTCGAGGCGCTGGCGGCAGAACTCGGCATTGTGGCGAATGTGCACTTCACCGGCCTGGTGCAGCCCGAGGACGTGCCGGCCATCGTCACCACCTTCGACATCGCCCTGCAGCCGGGTGCGACGCCGTATGCATCGCCACTGAAGATCTTCGACTACATGGCAGCCGGCTGCGCCATCGTGGCCCCGAGCCAGCCAAACATTCTCGAAATCCTGCACGACGGCCGCACCGCCAAACTGTTCGACCCGGAACAGCCAGGCGCACTCTGGCAAGCCGTCGAAGTCCTCATCGCCGATCCCGCGCACCGCGAGGCGCTCGGCCGCGCCGCCCGCGCCGAACTCGAACAGAAAAACTACACATGGGCCGGCAACGCGAAGCGGGTCGCCCACATCGCCGAGAGCCTGTAGGTCATACGGGGGAGAATGCCGATTCCCGGTGTCTGCAGCGAACGACTTTCTACCCCATCGTCTCGCGCATGATGGCCGGCGTGCCGACCCAACGGCACCGGGAAGTGCTCGGGAGTTATGTCGATCCACTGCGATCGAAAAAGCTGTGAGTGCTTGCGGCATCGGGCGGCTCAGCCGCGACCGTCGGGGCATCTGCCAGCGAAATCAGCGCGTCGTTGATGCGGTTGGCGGAGCTTCCAAGCGGCAGGAGCGCGCCATTCCCCCTCGCACGCAGCCGTTCCGCCTGGGCGCCGATGTCGAACGCCAGCACCGGCAGTGCCGCCTGCCACATCTGCGACAGTGCGAAACACCAGGTCTCCGGCCACGCCGACGGGAGGAAGCCGACATCGCCCTGCTGGCGTCGCAGCAAACCGGGCAACTCGGCCTCCTGGAAAATCCCGGTCACGTGGGCGGCGCCCGCTGCCAGCAACCGCTCGTCGTCGCTGGTGTAGCCGATGACGGTGAAGCGCAAAGCCAGGCCGCGGCGGCGTGCGTCGCGAACGCAGGCGAGCAAAGTCCGGAAGCCCTTTTCCGGACCGATGGCGCCGACGGTGACGACATGCAGGCCGCTTGACCCGGC
>CAZZVF010000133.1:0-7963 GCA_964657355.1 uncultured Buchnera sp. | reverse complement strand
CTGCTCTCGGAGCGACAAGGGGCGATGTGAAGATCTGGCCCGGCGAGGTGCTTGCCGCACCTGAAGGGCGTGTGGGCGCGATGCGTATGGCACTCTTGCCGGCGGCGGGCCTGTCGGCCTGGCGTTCGGCCGCCGCCTTCGACATGGGCGATTTCCAACTGCTCGAGTCGAGCGACGAGCAGGACGAGGCGACCTGCATCGCGCTGGCACTGCGCGATGCGCTGGACGCGCCGGGTACCAGGGCTGCTCTGGTGACGCCCGACCGCGTGCTGGCGCAGCGAGTCGCTGCGGAACTGCTACGTTTCGGGATCGTGGCGGACGACAGTGCGGGCGAGAAGCTTGCAGAGACGCCGCCGGCTATCTTCTTGAGGCTGCTCGCCGAAGCGGTGGCGGAAGGTCTGCGGCCGGTTCCATTGCTGGCATTGCTCAAACATCCATTCGCCGCGGCCGGCCTGCCGCAGGCGGTTTGCCGTAACGAGGTCCGCAGGCTGGAACGCCAGTGCCTGCGCGGCGCGCGGCCTGGTCCTGGCTTGGAGGGCCTGAGACGGCGGCAAGGCGATGCAGCGTTCCTCGACCGTCTGGCCGCGTGCCTGCGTCCACTGCTGGACCTCGCTGCACAAGACGTCGCCGAGCCCGCCGACGCGATGCGGGCGCTGCTGGAAAGTGCCGAAGCTTTGGCCGCTTCCGACGAGGTTTCCGGCCCGGCGCGGCTATGGGCCGCCGAGGATGGTGATGCCCTGGCTAATCATCTCGCGGCGCTGCGGGACGCATTGAAGCTGCTGCCACCGCAGGATCCGACACGCCTGCCGGCTTTGCTTGACGCAGTGCTTGACGGTGTCGCCATCCGGAGCAGGCGGGCGCTGCGCGGACGCGATGGCACGGAGCATCCGCGGGTTTTCATCTGGGGATTGCTGGAAGCCCGGTTGCAGGCGGCGGATTTCGTCGTGCTCGGCGGCCTGGCCGAAACGGTGTGGCCGCCGGCAACCGATTCGGGTCCTTGGATGAACCGCAGCATGCGGGCGAAGATCGGGCTGCCGTCTCCCGAGGAGCGGGTCGGCCTGGCGGCGCATGACTTTGTCATGGCGTGCTGTGCCGCGCCCAGGGTTGTTCTCTCCCTACCCGCGCGTCGGGAGCGGGCGCCTGCAATACCGTCGCGCTGGCTGGTGCGGCTCGATGCCCTGCTGGCGGCCTCGGGATCGTCGCTGCAGAGGCATCCGGCCGCGTCCTGGGCTGGCGCGCTGGATCGTCCGGCCGGCGCCCCGAGGCCGGTCTCGCCTCCCGCACCGTCTCCCGCGGTGGCGTTGCGACCTCGCAAGCTGAGTGTCACCGAAGTGGAGACCTGGCTGCGCGACCCGTACGCCATCTATGCGAAGCATGTGCTCGGCCTGAGGAGGCTCGATCCGCTCGAGGAATCGGCCGATGCTGCCGATTACGGCACGATCGTGCACCGCGGATTGGCGCGTTTCTTTGAGCGCCAGGGGACTTCCTGGCCCCCGGATGCGATCCGCCAGCTCAAAGGCGACATGGACTGGTCGCTCGACGAGGCGAGCATGCGGCCGGCGCTTGCGGTCTGGTGGCGGCCTCGGTTGCACCGGATTGCCGAATGGGTCGCGGTGGCCGAGCGCGACCGCCGTCGGGGGGAGCGCCTTGCCGGAATCAGGTCGGAGATAAAAGGCTCCTGGAGTTTTCCTGCACCGGCCGGAGAATTCACCCTTCGCGCCCAGGCGGACCGGATCGAGCGCAATGTGGACGGAACGATTGCGATCCTCGACTACAAGACCGGCACGGCGCCCTCGACAAAGGATGTCGAATCCGGCCGTTCGCCTCAGCTTCCGTTGGAGGCGGCCATGGTCATCGCCGGCGCCTTTGGTGCCGACCTTGAAGGCCAGGTCGTCGAACTGACCTACTGGCAGATCTCGGGCGGCAACAAGCCCGGAGCGGTCGCATCGCCTTTGAACGATGCCGATAAACTGGCGCGCGCCGTGGTGCAGGCGAGCGAACGCTTCCGGGAGCTGGTGGCAGCTTTCGATGATCCAGCCCGCCGCTATTTGTGCCGGCCATCGCCCGGCGCTGCTCCCCGTTTTTCGGACTATGTGAAGCTCGCGCGCGTCGCCGAGTGGCAGGAGGCCGAGGGCGAATGACCCATGTTTCCGCTCAACCTCTTCAGACACCGTCGCAACGCGCTGAGGCCGAGCAGCTTCAGGCCTCGGATCCGCGGGTCTCCGCCTTTGTTTCCGCCCATGCCGGCGCAGGCAAGACCAAGCTGCTCATCGACCGCCTGCTGCGCCTCATGCTCGACGGGGCGGATCCCGAGCGTATCCTGTGCCTGACATACACCAAGGCGGCGGCGGCCGAGATGGCAATCAGGCTGCAGAAGCGCCTGGGCGAATGGGTGACGCTGGACGATGCGGCGTTGGACGCGAAGCTGCGTGGCCTGCCGATTGTGCCAGACCGCGAAAAGCGCGCTTCGGCCAGGGCCTTGTTCGCACGGGTGCTGGATTTGCCGGGCGGCATGCGCATCGGCACGATCCACGCTTTCTGCCAGTCGCTGCTTAAACGTTTTCCGTTGGAAGCGGAGATCTCGCCGCATTTCCGGTTGATCGAGCCGGCGGATGCGCGGGCCGATCTGGAAACCGCGCGCGAGCACGCGCTTCCGGCTGCCGACCCGGCGGCATTGGCGACTCTCGCCGGGCTGGTCGGTGCCGACGCATTTGCCGGCTTGGTGGCTAGTCTGGAGTCCGATCGTGGCAGGTTGGGGGCGGCGCTGGCGCTATCCGCGGCGGCCCTGCAGGCGGCGATGCGCCGTGTGCTGGGCGTGCGCGCCGCCGACGAAGCCGGAGTGATTGCGGGAGCGGTCTCGTGGCCGGACGAGGAGCCCTTGCGGCAACAATTGCTGATCGCATCGAAGCGCGGTTCGGACGGCGTGAAGGGCAAGGCGCTTCAGGCGCTCGATTGGCTCGCGCGTCCGGCGTCCGAACGCCGGGAGCGTTGGGCCGAATGGGTCACCGAGTTTCTCCGGGACGATGGCGAACCGCGTGGGTTGAGCGTGTTCGCATCGAAGAAGCTCGATGCCTCGAATCCCGAAATCCAGATCGCCTGTGCGGCCGAGCAGTCGCGGCTGGTGGCTGTTCATGACGAAATCAGGGCCATGAAAGTGGCGCGCGTGTCGGCGGCCTTGGTCCAGCTCGCCTCGCCGATCCTCAAGGATTACGCGCAGACGAAAGACCGGGGCGCACTGCTCGATTACAGCGATCTGATCGGCCGGACGGCGAAGTTGCTCGAGCGCGGCTCTGCCTGGGTGCTGTTCAAGCTGGATGGCGGCCTGGACCATCTGCTGCTGGACGAGGTCCAGGACACGGCACCCGAGCAGTGGACCATCGCCGACCGGCTGACGGCCGACTTCTTCACGGGTGCGGGTGCCCGGCCGGATGGGCTGCGGACGATGTTTGCGGTCGGTGATCGGAAGCAGTCGATCTACTCGTTTCAGGGAGCGGATCCCGAAGAGTTCGACCGGTGGCGCGCGATCTACGCCAGACGGGTCGAGCAGGCCGGGCTCGAGTGGCGGGCCACCGTGCTGGACGTCTCGTTCCGTTCGACGGCACCCGTGCTCGCTTTGGTGGACGCCGTCTTCGCACTGCCCGAGGCGGCCGGTGGCGTGTGCGCGCCAGGCGAGTTGCGGCATGTGCCAAATCGCACGGGGCACGCGGGAAGGGTCGATTTCTGGCCGCTGGCACCGCGGCCGGAGAAAGCGGTGCTCGAACCCTGGGTGATCCCCGCGACCAACCAGAGCCAGACATCCGCGCCGGAGACCTTGGTGGCTGAACTCGCGCGCTGGATCGCGGCCGAGCTGGCAAGCGGCACGATGCTGGAGAGCGCCGGCCGCAGGCTCCATGCCGGCGACATCCTGATCCTGGTACGCCGGCGGGGCGAGTTCGACCGGGCGCTGGTGCGGGCTTTGAAGGGAGCTGGTGTGCCGGTGGCCGGGCTCGACCGCATGGTGCTGACGGAGCAGGCGGCCGTGCAGGATCTGCTATCGCTGTGCGAGGCTCTGCTGCTGCCGGGCGACGATCTCACTTTTGCCGAAATGCTGGTCAGCCCGCTGGGTGGCCTGTCGGACGACAGCCTCATGGCCCTGGCAGCCGGGCGCGGCGGCCGGCCACTCTTCGAGGTCCTGCGCAGCCGAGCCGGCGAGAGCGACGCCTGGCGGCAGGCGGACGCGTTCTTTGCGGCGTTGCTGTCGCGGGTGGATTACGCATCGCCGCACGCGCTGCTGACGGAAGCGTTGGGCGCGCTGGGCGGCCGGGCGCGGCTTTATGCCCGCCTGGGACCGCAGGCCGCCGAGCCGATCGACGAATTGCTGGCCGCTGCACTGCAGTTTTCGTCCGGTCATCCACCGTCCCTGCAGGGCTTCGTGCACTGGTTGCGGCAATCGGCTGCCGAGGTGAAGCGCGAAGCCGAGGCGGCTGGCGGCACGGTCAGGATCATGACCGTGCATGGGGCGAAGGGCCTCGAGGCGCCGCTGGTCATCCTGCCGGATACGACCGGCCTGCCGCCCGAGGACGGCAACCTGTTCTGGTTGCGGGATGTGGATACCGGAGCCGATCTCCCGCTCTGGCTGCCCAACAAGGATCTGCGCTGCGAGGTGCTCAACAAGCTGCGTGCCGAACGCCAGGAAGCGAGGCTGTGTGAGTATCACCGCCTGCTCTACGTGGCGCTGACGCGGGCGAAGGACCGTCTGCTGGTCTGCGGCTGGCAGGTCCATAAGGAGCAGGACGGTAGCTGGTATCGTCTCATCGAGCGTGGTCTCAGAACGCTTGCGCCAACCGTATCCGAGTTTGGAGCCTGGCCGGGCGAAGCGCTGAGCACGGTCGCGCGGCAGGAAGTGGCCCCCGAGGCCGCGAAGGAGCGGCAGGTTGGTGCCGTTGCCGCACTGCCTGCGTGGGCAGGGACGGCACCGGATTGGAAGCCACATGCGTTGCCGCCGGAGCCAGCTTTGCCACGGCCGCTCGCGCCGAGCAGGCCCGAGGGTGTCGATTATGGGCCGGTGCCGCCTTCGCGGTCGCCGCTCGTGGTGCGAGACCAGCCAGACCGGTATGCGCGCGGCCTCGTCATGCACAGTTTGCTGCAACATCTGCCGGACTTGCCCGATGGCGAGCGCGAGGGGGCGGCCCTTGAATATGCTGAAAGGAGCGGTGTTCCGGATGGTGCCGTTCTCGCCGAACGGGCGCTGGCCGTGCTGCGTGACCCCACTCTCGCGCCGCTTTTCGGACTCGGAAGCCGGGCGGAGCAGCCGGTAGCAGGTCTGGCCGGCGGGCAAGCGATCGTCGGTCAGGTTGATCGCCTCGCCGTCACAACGGATGCCGTGCTGATCGCGGACTACAAGACCAGCCGCAACCCGCCGGCCTCGCCCGACAGTGTTCCGGTGCTGTATCTGCGTCAGATGGCCGCGTATCGCGCCGTCGTCAGGCTGCTCTATCCGGACCGGCCGGTAAGATGCTTGCTGATTTGGACGGAGGGACCGTCGTCCATGGTGCTGCCGGACAGGTTGCTCGACCGGCACGCGCCCGGAACTGCCAATGGCACGGTCCGTGACGCTGCCTGAACTGATCACGGCTTTTGCAGTTCCGATGTGAGCGCCTACATGGGCGACATGCTGGTCTACCTCGACAATCAGGCGACCACCCCGTGCGATCCGGCGGTGCTGGCGGCCATGTTGCCTTTGTTTGCCGAAGAGTACGGCAATCCGCATAGCGCCGACCACGCGATGGGGCGAGCGGCGGCCTCTCGCGTCGATATGGCTCGGGGCCACGTTGCGGCATTGCTGGGAGCGGAGCCGCGCGAGATCATTTTCACGTCGGGTGCCACGGAGGCCAACAACCTCGCCATCAAGGGTGCGGCGCGCTTTGCTGGTGCCGTGGGACGGCGCCGGATCGTGACGCTGGCGACCGAGCATAAATGCGTTCTGGAGAGCGTGCGCGACCTGGGCGCGGAAGGCTTCGAGCCGGTGATCCTGCCGGTTCGCCGCGATGGTCGTTTGGACCTCGATATGCTGGTTGAAGCTCTGGAGGTGCCGACGCTCCTGGTGAGTGTAATGGCGGTGAACAACGAAACCGGGATCATCCAGGATATCGGAGACATTGCCCGTTTGGCGCGGGTGGCTGGCGCACTGTTCCACACAGATGCTTCCCAGGCGGTGGGCAAGATGTCGCTCGACATGGCGGCACTTGGCGTAGACCTGGCTTCGATGAGTGCGCACAAGCTCTACGGTCCGAAAGGCGTCGGCGCGTTGTATGTCCGACGCAGACCGCGTGTGCGGCTTGAGCCGCTGTTCTCCGGTGGCGGGCAGGAGCGAGGTGCGCGGTCCGGTACACTCCCTTCGCCGCTCGTCGTGGGTTTTGGCGAGGCGTGCAGGCTTGCTTCGGGGCTCATGCAGTCGGAGGGCGCCCGGATCGAGGCGCTGCGGGCGCGGTTCCTGTCGACGCTACGGGAAACGGCGCCGTCGATTCACGAAAATGCCGTAGGGGGCGCGCATATTGCGGGCTGCATCAGCCTCAGACTTCCCAGGGTGCAGGCGCAGGATCTGCTTGCTGCGGTGCCGGAGCTTTGCCTTTCGACAGGTTCGGCCTGTACTTCGGCCGATCTGGCACCGAGCCATGTGCTGACCGCCATGGGCCTCCCGCCCGGCGAGGCCGCCGCCACCTTGCGTGTGGGGCTTGGACGTTTTACCTCGGCAGCGGAAATCGATTTTGCTGCCGCCGTGCTCGGCCGCGCCTACGCGCAGCTTTCGGCTCCGAAGCAGCCCGTCCCTGCCGAGGCTTGATCCTGTATGCCCAAGATGATTTTTGTCGAACGCGACGGAAACGGCCGCGAGGTGGATGCGCCTCTTGGCCTGTCCGTTCTGGAGATCGCGCACAAGCACGGCGTCGACATCGAAGGCGCGTGCGAAGGGTCGCTCGCTTGTTCGACCTGCCATGTCGTCGTGGATCCCAAATGGTATCCCAAGCTGTCGCGGGCGACGGAAGACGAGGAAGATATGCTCGACCTCGCGTTCGGCCTGCAGACGACGAGCCGGCTCGGCTGCCAGATCGTCATGACCAACGAGCTCGATGGTCTCGTCGTCAAGCTGCCGGCCGGAACACGGAACGCGCAGGGCTAAGCCGGCTGGCGTTCGCCGCTTCATACCAGGGATAAGTTTGTGCGGATTGTCGTGGCCATGTCGGGCGGGGTGGACAGCAGCGTCGTTGCTGGCCTGCTGCACGAGGCGGGCCACGATGTCGTCGGCATCACTTTGCAGCTCTACGACCACGGCAAGGCGGCCGGTCGGAAGGGCGCGTGCTGTGCCGGCGCCGACATCCATGACGCCAGGGGTGTAGCCGACCGGCTCGGCATTCCGCATTACGTCATCGACTCCGAAGCGCGTTTTCGCAGCGCGGTGATCGATGATTTCGCCGACAGTTATGCCGCCGGAGAGACGCCGGTGCCGTGCGTCCGCTGCAACCAGAGCGTCAAGTTCACGGATCTGCTGGGGCTAGCCCGCGAGCTCGGGGCGGAGGCGCTGGCGACAGGGCACTATGTGCGGCGGGTGATGGGCGCCGACGGGCCCGAACTGCATCGCGCGGCCGATCCGCAGCGCGACCAGAGCTGGTTCCTTTTTGCGACTACGGCGGAGCAATTGGCGTTCAGCCGCTTCCCGCTCGGCGACATGCCTGACAAGGCGGCCGTCCGTGCGGAGGCTGAACGGCTCGGTCTGAGGGTCGCCGACAAGCCTGACAGTCAGGATCTCTGCTTTGTTCCCAGCGGCAGCTACGCCGACCTGGTCACCAGGCTGCGCCCCGAGGCAGCGGTTGCGGGCGACATCGTGACACTGGACGGACGCATCGTCGGGCGGCATGCCGGCGTGGGTGGTTTCACCGTAGGCCAGGCCCGCAGGCTGGGCGATGCGGCGAGTGCGGCTGGCGAAAAG
>CAZZVF010000132.1:3258-7964 GCA_964657355.1 uncultured Buchnera sp. | reverse complement strand
ATGTATGATGAAAAGCCGCTCGACCGCCTGGCCGAGATCGGCAGTCGCCACGCCGAACTTGCGCATATCGATCTGTTGCTGGCGTATTACTACCTCATGATGAACGTGAACCTGCCGCCGTTCAACGTGCCGAAGGCGAGGCAGGCCATGGCGTTCGCGGTCAATCGCAGGGCGCTGGTCAATTTATACGGCGGCCCCGCTTTGGGCGACCCGCTGTGCCAGATGCTGCCGAAGGGGCTGCCCGCCTACGTGCCGTATTGCCCCTACACGAAGTCGCCGGACGGCATCTGGACGGCGCCCGATCTCGAACGCGCCCGCGCGCTGGTGCGCGAATCCGGCACGTTCGGTGCAAAGGTCACGCTGGTGACGTCGGACAAGCAGGTGGAACGCACGATGGGCATCTATCTGCAGAGCGTGCTGGCCGATCTCGGCTACCAGGCCAGCGTACATTCCATTTCCTTCAACATCCGCGACACCTATTTGCAGAACAGCAGCAACCACGTGCAGATCGGGCTCACCGACTGGTATCAGGACTATCCCGCGCCATCGGATTTTCTCGGCGTGCTGTTCTCCTGCAAATCGTTCCATCCAGGATCGGACGCCTCCATCAACATGGCCGGCTTCTGCGACAAATCGGTGGAGAGCGACATGGACCGCGCCTACGCGCTCGATGTCACCGACCACGAGGCTGCGCTGAAACTCTGGACGCAGATCGACCGCGAGGTGACGGACCGTGCGCCGGCGGCGACGCTGTTCCAGATCCATTTTCTCGACGTGGTCTCGCCCAGGCTCGGCAATTTCCGATTTCATCCGTTGTTTCACATGATGTTCGCAGACGCCTGGGTGCATTAGCAGCGTGGTTTCCCGCACGCTTTCCGAGAAACCCCCGCTTTCAGAAGGCCCGTGGCAGGTTGCGTGGCGCAAGCTGCAGCGCGACCGCGCGGCCATGGTCTCGCTCGTCGCCCTCGTCGTCATCGTTCTCGCCTGTCTCGCGGCGCCATTCTACGCGGCGCATGTGGCGGGGCTCGATCCGTTTCGGCCGAATCTCGACGGCAGTGTGACGATCGGCGGCCGCACGCTCGACATCATCCAGCCGGCCGACAACCCGCTTCATCTCGGCTCCGCGCCGATCGGGCCGACCTGGCACGGCGCCTATTTCCTCGGCGCCGACAACCAGGGGCGCGACCTCGCCGCTCGGCTGCTCTATGGCGGCCGCAACTCATTGGTGATCGCCGGGTCCGCCACGCTCGTGTGCTTGCTCTTCGCTGCCGTGATCGGCATCGTTGCAGGCTATGCCGGCGGGTTCGTCGATCAGGTGCTGTCGCGCCTGCTCGATATCCTGTGGGCGTTTCCGGTCTATCTGCTCGCCATCTCGCTCTCCATCGTGCTCATCAGCCAAGGGCTGCATATCGGCCCGGTGACCATCGAGGCCGATAACCTGCTGCTGCCGATTGCCATTATCGGCATCGTCTATGTGCCCTATGCCGCGCGCCCGGTACGCGGCCAGGTGCTGACCCTGACGCAGAGCGAGTTCGTGCTGGCGGCGCACGCGCTGGGTGTTGCGAACCGGCGCATCCTGGTGCGCGACATCCTGCCGAACGTCGTCTCCACGCTGGTCGTTTTCGCACCGCTCATCATGGCGCTGAATCTGCTGACGGAAAGCGCACTCTCGTTTCTCTCCATCGGCGTGCAGCCGCCTGCCGCAAGCTGGGGCACCATCATCGCCGACGGGCAGACGCTGATCTACGCGCGCCCGCTCGTCGCCATCGCGCCGGGCATCGCTATCGTGCTGACGGTTCTTTCGCTCAACGTGCTCGGCGACGGCGTGCGCGACGCGCTCGACCCCCGCGCCAAACTGCGGGAGCGTGGATAAATGCCCGGCGCATTGCTCGCACGACTCGGTCAGATGCTATTCGTCATGACCGGCATCAGCGTGCTGGTGTTCCTGATCTTCTTCGCCACACCTGGAGCCGATCCCGCCGCGCGCATCGCCGGCCGCAACGCGACGCCCGAGGTGCTGGCAGCCGTACGGCACGATTTCGGCTTCGACCGGCCGCTGCCGGTGCAATATGCGCTGATGATGCGCCGCCTGTTCATCACGCGCGACCTCACCAGTTTCGTGAACCGCGGCGAACTGGTCATTCCCGAAGTCATCGAGGCCACACCGGTAACCCTGTCGCTGGTCGTCGGCGCTGCCGTATTGTGGGTGATCGGCGGCATCGTCATCGGCGTTGCGGCGGCGCTCACGCGCGGCGGCATCACCGACCGCGTGCTGATGGTGCTGGGCCTCGTCGGCATTTCCATGCCGGTGTTCTGGGTCGCCGAAATGGCCAACCTGATGACGCAGAGCCGCTTCCACGACAGCTGGCTGTTTTCGTGGGTGCCGCCGCTCGGCTACAAGAACCTGCTCGAGGACCCTGCAGGCTGGTTCAAGACAATGCTGATCCCGTGGATGACGCTGGCGTTGCTCTACATGGGGCTTTACGGCCGCGTGCTGCGCGCCAGCCTGATCGAAGCCTATCAGGAGGATTTCATCAGGACCGCGCGTGCGAAAGGCCTCAGTGAACGTCGCATCCTGCTGCGCCACGCGCTGCGCACGTCGATGATCACGTTCGTCTCGCTATTCGGGCTGGATTTCGGCGCACTCGTCGGCGGTGGTGCATTGCTGACCGAGGTCGTGTTCGGCCTGCAGGGCGTCGGCAAGCTGACCTACGATGCACTGCAGAACCTCGACCTTCCGGTCATCATGGCGACCGTCATGTACGCCTCGTTCTTCGTCGTCGCTGCGAACGCCGCGGTCGATTTCGCCTATGTGCTGCTCGATCCGCGCGTCAGGCATCGCCGTGGCTGAAACACCGCTGCTCGATGTAACCAACCTCGCCATCGATTTCCGCACGCGCGATGGTCTCGTGCGCGCCGTCGATGGGCTTTCCTTCAGCGTGGGCCAACAGGAGATCGTCGGCCTGGTGGGCGAATCCGGCTCCGGCAAGACGATTTCCATGCTGGCATCGGTCGGCCTGATCAACGATCCGAACGCCGTGGTGAGCGGCTCCATCCGCTACAAGGGGCGCGAGTTGCTCGGCCTCTCGCCGCGCGCCTTGCGGGACGTGCGCGGGCAGGAAATCGCCATGATCTTTCAGGATCCGATGACGGCGATGACACCGGTGCACAGCATCGGCTGGCAGATCGTGGAGCAGATCAGCGCGCATGAAAAACTCTCCCGCAAAGCGGCGAGACAGCGTGCGATCGAACTGCTCGCCATGATGGGCATGCCGAGCCCCGAACTACAGTATGACCGTTACCCGCACCAGCTTTCCGGCGGCCTGCGGCAACGCGCCATGATCGCCATGGCGCTGTCGTGCAATCCGTCGCTGCTCATCGCCGACGAGCCGACCACCGCGCTAGACGTCACCGTGCAGGCGCAGATCCTCGATCTTCTTGACCGGCTCAGGCAGGATTTCGGCTCCACCATCATCCTGATCACGCACGACATGGGCGTTGTCGCCGAACTCGCCGACCGCGTCATGGTGATGTATGCCGGGCGCCTGGTCGAACGGGCCGCGACGCGCACCCTGTTCGCCAATCCCGAGCACCCTTACACGCGCGGATTGCTCGCAGCCATCCCGCCGCTCGAAGGCGCCAAGCCACGCCGGCTCGCCGCCATTCCGGGCACACCGCCCTCGCCCGCAGCCATGCCGCCGGGCTGTCCGTTCGAGCCGCGTTGCCCGCACCGTTTCGAGGCGTGCGGCGTGCGGCCGGCCCTGGTGCGCGACGGGCATAACGACGTCGCCTGTCATCTCGTGCGTGGCCCCGATGTGGGCGCGGCAGCGGAGTTTCCGGCGTGACACCGCTTGTCGAAGCCGTCGCCCTGAGCAAGGTCTTTTCGGTCGGCAGCAGGCTTTCGGGTGGCCGCCGCACGTTGCAGGCCGTCGACGGCGTCTCGCTCCGGGTGCGGCGTGGCGAAACGCTCGGGCTGGTCGGCGAGTCCGGCTGCGGCAAGTCCACGCTGGGCCGTCTGCTGCTGCGTCTCATCGAGCCCACGTCAGGCGCGATCCGGTTCGATGGCGACGATATCACGAAGCGGTCGCAACGCGCGCTGCGCAAGCTGCGGCCACGCATGCAGATGGTGTTCCAGGATCCCTACGGATCGTTGAACCCGCGCCGGCGAGTGGGCGACCTGATCGCCGAGCCCATGCGCGTGCATCCCGAGGCGTCAGCCGCGCCGAAGGATGAAGCGGGCATTGCCGCGCGGCTTGCCGAACTCGTCGATCTCGTCGGGCTCAAACGCGAACACCTGCAGCGCTACCCGCACGAGTTTTCCGGCGGCCAGCGCCAGCGCATCGGCATTGCCCGTGCCCTCGCACTCGATCCCGCACTCGTCGTCGCCGACGAACCGGTGTCGGCCCTCGACGTCTCGGTGCAGGCGCAGGTGGTGAACCTGCTGTTGGATCTGCAGGAAAGGCTAGGCCTGACCTACATCTTCATCGCGCACGATCTTTCGGTGGTGCGCCAGATCGCCACGCGCACGGCGGTGATGTATCTCGGCGCGATCGTGGAATCGGGTCCGACCTCCGAAATCTTCCAGACCCCGTCGCATCACTACACGGCAGCCCTGCTTGCCGCGGTGCCGAAACTGTCGGCGGCGAACGGCTCCCGCGGCCCGCGCGTTCTGCTGCGCGGCGAGGTGCCGAGCCCGATCTCGCCGC
>CAZZVF010000132.1:0-3248 GCA_964657355.1 uncultured Buchnera sp. | reverse complement strand
GGTTTCATCCGCGCTGCCCGGCCGCACAGGCGCGCTGCAGGACCGAGCGGCCGCTGCTAAGCCCGATCGGCAACGATCGTGTCGTGGCCTGCCACTTTCCCGTCGGTACTTAGAGCATCATCCGACCAGACGGGACCAACCGTCGGATAAAGATGCTCGCTAAAACAAAGAGCTAGAGCATTTCCAGGCAGGCATCCTGATCCAATAAGGTCGGAAAATGCTCTAGCCCGCGCTGCTGCGGTCGAGCCGCAAGGTCATGCAGTACGCACCACCGCCCGACAGGATGAACGGGTCGAGATTGACCTCTTTCACGGTGTAGCCGCGCTCTTCCAGCATGGCGCGGACATGCGCCGGCGCCTGGGCCATGACGACAATGCGGCCGATATTCACAGCATTGACACAGAACGCCGCCGCATCCGCCTCGCTCGCGATCAGGCGCTGCTCCGGTGCGACGTGTTCATGGATGGCCGCGAGCGACGCATCGGTAAAGGCCGGCGGATAGAACAGCACGTCGCCACCGGAGAGCGGGCAGAAGCACGTGTCGAGATGATAGAACCGGTCGGTGGCGAGTTCCAGAGCGACCACGGTCTTGCCGAAGAACCGGCCGAGTTCCTCGGTAGCGGCCTTGATCGAGCGCTGGCCGTAGCCTGCCCAGAAATGCTGCCGCGTCGCGTCCCAGATCGCGTCGCCAGCGCCTTCCTGGAAACAGTCCTCGGGGAAGCGCGCCACTTCGCGGAGCAGCCCTTGCTCGGCATACCATTGCAGCGCCTCGTAATACGGCACCTCCTCGCCCTGGCGTTCGGCGCAGGCAAAGCGGGCGACGATGGCGCGTCCGTCCAGCACGACCGCGGCGTTCGCGGGGAACACCATGTCCGGCTGTCCGCGCACGCCCTCGATGACGGAGACTTCGGCGCCTGACTCGACCAGGGCGGCGCGCAGCGCGTCGAAACTGACGCGTGCGTCGTGTTTGTGACCGGCCGGATCGGCTGCCCAGTCGCCGGGCTTCATCCATGGATTGATGACGTAGCTGACCTCGAAATGTGCGGGATCGACCAGCATGATGCTTGGCGCCTGAGTCATGTGTCTGTTCTTCAAAGCTGGATGGTGGGCGCGCGACAGGACGGCTCAAGCGCAGGTGAGCGGCATCTAGCCCGAGTTCCCGCGGACGGAAAGATGTGGCGCCGCCCGGCCAGGCAGCTCGTTCATGACGTTAAGCCGTTGCTCATCGGTAAGGCTGCTCCACGCCGCAATTTCGGCACGCGTTCGCCGGCAACCGACGCAAACCAGGCCTGAAGGATCGAGCAGGCATGCGCCCGTGCAAGGCGTCTCTATCTTTGTCGCCGAGGCTGGCTTGGTCATCGAGGCTGGCATGATTTCAGGCTCGGTCCAGCACACTACTATGAATTGTGAATAAACCTTTACCACGCCATCTCGGAGTTGAATTAGCGCGCTAGCAGTCTCATATGCCTCTTCATGAGGTCGCCCATAGCCTCATGGTTTCTCTCCGAACTTGGCGGCCCGGGCCGAACTATGCCGGGCCGCTCTTTTCGGGCGCTCTTTTCGAGCGTCATGGCACCCGGCCTCAACAGGCTTCCACGCTCGCTTCGGCCGGATGGCTTCGCAATCCCTCGCCGCCGGTTTCGCCTCCGATCTCCGCGTAAATCAGCCGGTTTTTTCCTGTCGCCTTGGCCTCATACATCCGCCGGTCGGCGGCGGACAGGGCTTCGTCGACGCTGGCAGGCGCCGACAGGAACGTCACCGCTCCGATCGACGCGGTGATACCCCACCCGAAAACATCCATGCGGGCTTTCACGGCGACCTTGATCCGTTCGGCGACGGCTCCCGCCGAGACATCGTCGCCCGCCAGCAGGAGCGCGAATTCGTCGCCGCCGATACGGGCAGCCGTGTCCTCGGCGCGCGCACTCTCCGCCAGGGTAGCGGCGACTTCGCGCAAGGCGGCGTCGCCGGCGGCATGGCCGAGCCGGTCGTTCAGCAGCTTGAATCCGTCGAGGTCGAGGTAGAGCAGGCCGAACCGGCCGCCATGCCGGCGATGCGTGGCAATGGCCTTGCCAACCGCGTTGAGCAGCGCCGGGCGGTTCGGGAGGCCGCTCAGGCTGTCGATCAACGCAAGCTCGCGCACCTTCTCCATGGCGCGACGCAACTCCAGGGTAGTCATCACCGTGTCGGCCAGTTGATGCAGCATCCTCAGGTGCTCCGGGCTGATGTCGCGCGGTTTGCGATCCAGCACGCAGAGGGTCCCGAGCGCCATGCCTTCGGGATTTACCAGCGGAATGCCGACATAGAAACGGATGTCGGGAGCGCCGATGACAAGGGGGTTCTGGGCAAAGCGCGGGTCAAGCGAGGCGTCGGCGACCACGAAGGCTTCGTCCTGATTTAGGATCGCATGGCCGCAGAACGCCTGGTCGCGATGTGTTTCGGCGACCTCGAGCCCGAAGCGCGCCTTGAACCATTGGCGCTCGGCGTCGATCAGCGAGACCAGGGAAATCGGACTTCCGGTCAGCGTCGCCGCTAGTTCGACGATGTTGTCGAACGCTACCTCGTAGGTCGTATCCAGCACGTCGTACGAGCGTAATGCCGCAAGCCGCTCCGCCTCGTTGCTTGGAATGGAAGCGGGGATCATGGACGCCTCGCCTATTTGTGCGTGCAGGTCTAGGCCGCCCATCGCGAATCGACGGCCATGTTCACGCTATCGGGATTAACGGATTCATTCAACCTCGAGTTGTAGAGATCGATTGGCTGAACATATTTCTTTGTCGTGCGTGGCATAGCCGCATCCGCAGATCCGGATGAAGCGCCGAACCGACCAGGGTCCGGATACCAGCGCGCGCGGTTTGGTTGTGGGTAAAGCGCGCGTCTTCAGATCCGCGCTCGATGATCCTGCAGCGGACGGGGAGAATGGTGAGCCCGGTGGGAATCGAACCCACGACCCCAAGATTAAAAGTCTCGTGCTCTACCGACTGAGCTACAGGCTCTCCGCGGCGCCAGGAACAATACGCCGGTCTCATCGTCAAGGCTGCTCCGTACACGGCGCCGTGCGGTGGTGCCGAGCGGCAGGTGGTCGTGCGCTTGCGTTTGTCCAGCATTGCCGGCGTCACTGGGGCGCCGGAGTGAGCGCCAGGGCGTTGGCGCACAGCGTGAGCCAGGTTTCGTAGGACAGATCGTGCGCGTCGTCGTCGGGCGCCAGCCGGTCGAGGCGGCCGATCAACATGGGGCGCGGCAACAGGGAG
>CAZZVF010000131.1:0-7966 GCA_964657355.1 uncultured Buchnera sp. | reverse complement strand
CCGCGGCCGCCCTCGGCGAGGCCATCCGGTCTGATCCGCAGGGCTGCTCGGTGCGAGCTGTGGCGACTGCGCAGGCGCGGCCCGCTCCCCTATGCCGCAGCGATCGCAACCGGCGGCGTTTTCGCAGCCTTCACCTCGTGACCGTGACCAGGTGGTGACACATTCAAGCGGCCGGACGAGCGCGGCAATAACGGTCCTTAAACACATCCAACCGCATGGTGCTGCCGGAACCTGTTCCGTGCGGCTGTGGGGGAGAAGCGAGGCAACGCCATGCTGAAGACAATGCTGTTTCTGCTCATGGCCGCAGGCCTGATCGGGTTCTCCGCTGTCGCCTGGGTGAGCCTTCATCCGCCGACTCCCGTCGTCGCACCGGTTCCTAAGGTCAATGTGCTGGCGGCCTCTGGCGTCCTGCGGGCAGGCACCCTGCTGAAACCGGACGACATCGAAATTCGCGAGGTTCTGGAGGGCGAAGTGCCGACTGGCGCGCGCAAGGACACGCCGCAGGCGCGTTCCGAACTGTTCGGCGCCATGGTGCGACAGACTCTGCTTGCCCATCAGATCGTGCTGCCGGCCGACGTCATGCGTCCGGGCGATCACGGCTTCCTGGCCGCGGTGCTCACGCCCGGCAAGCGTGCAACGTCGGTCGGCGTGGACGCTGTTTCAGGCACTGCCGGGCTGATCTGGCCAGGTGACCACGTGGACCTGATCCTGACCCAGCAAATCGACGATCCCAGCGTCTCCATCGCGCATCGCTTCGCCGGTGAGACCGTGCTGAAGGATGTTCGCGTCATCGCCATCGACCAGCAGCTTGTCCAGGGCGGGTCAGGCTCTGGTGTCGAAACCTCGCCACAATCCCGTACCGTGACGCTCGAGGTCTCGCCGGAAGACGCCGAACGTGTCGCAGTCGCAACCAGGCTGGGGAAGCTCGGCCTCGCCGTACGACCAGTCGATGCCGCCGTTTCAGCACCCGCTTCCGCCGATCACGACGTGACCTGGAGTGGCGACGTGTCCAGCGCCATCAGCCAGATGCGCAAGCCAGTGGAGGCGGGGGTCGGCTCCTCGCTCCATGTCTACGAAGGCACCACCGACAAGGAATATCATTTCTGATGCGGCCCAGTTCATCCATGCGTGTGATCGGCGTCAGCGCTCTCGCACTTGCCGCGTCTGCCTTCACATCGGTTCAGGCGCAAAGCTCGTCATTCGCCTCTCAGCGCGGCGGATCCCTCGACGGCACGCTGTCCGCGCAGGCGCCGTCGCAGTCAGGTGCGGCAATCCAGGCCGCAGAACCGGCGGCCCAGCCAAGGCCGGTTGTCGGGTCCTTCACGCTTTCAGCGGGCGCCGGGCGCGTGGTTCGTCTGAACACGGCCGCGGCGAACGTCTTCACCGCCGATCCGAAGGTCGCCGAAGTGCGGCCCGCGAGTGCCAACAGCCTGTTCGTGTTCGGTGTGGCACCCGGCACGACGACCGTTGCGGCACTCACCGGAACAGGCGGCGCAGTCGCGCAATATCAGGTCACCGTGGTACCGTCGGGCTTCGACGCATCGCAGGCGCGCAGTGCCATCCGCCGCGCCGAGCCGCACCAGTCCGTCATTACGACACCGACCGAGACTGGCGTGTCGCTGTCCGGCGATGTTGCTACGGCGGGAGACGCCGAACATAGCATAGCCGCCGCGAAGGGCGTGCTGCCGCCCGATGGCAAGGTGGATAACAGGCTGAAGGTCACTCAGCCGATCCAAGTTGGCTTGCACGTTCGCATTGCGGAAATGACTCGTACATTGACTCGCCAGCTCGGTGTGAATTGGTCTGCGGCGGGTCAGCTCGGCAGCGAAGTTGCAGTAGGTGTTGCGACAAGCAATCCGCTGCCCGACGTCAGCATCGCACCCAGCCAGGGTAGCCTCACCCTGGGTAACCTCGCCAAGCGCGGGTGGGACCTCACCACTGTCATCGACGCCTTGTCGCAGGACCAGCTGGTGCATGTTCTGGCGGAGCCGAACCTCACCACGATGAGCGGCGAACCTGCAAGCTTCCTGGTCGGCGGTGAATTCCCCATTCCGATCGCATCGTCGAACAACACGATTTCGCTCGAGTTCAAGCAATACGGCATCTCGCTCGCATTCGTCCCGACCGTGATTTCAGGCAACCGCATCAGCCTGCATGTGCGTCCGGAGGTCAGCCAGCTCGACAAAGCAAACGGTGTCACGTTCCTGCTTGGCGCCAACAGCACCAACAGCGGCGTCAGCATTCCTGCGCTGACAGTTCGACGCGCAGATACCACGGTTGAACTGGGTTCAGGCCAAAGCTTCGCGATCGCGGGTCTTCTGTCTGATCAGACGACGCAGATCGGCCACAGCATACCTGGCATCGGTGATGTACCGATACTTGGTGCACTGTTCCGATCGGACAGCTTTCAACGCGCAGAAACGGAACTCGTCATCGTCGTTACGCCCTACATCGTGCGCCCGGTCAGCGATCCAAGCGCGCTGCGCCTTCCATCCGACGGATGGCGTCCGCCAAACGATATCGAGCGGATCCTCGAGCTTCGCCAGATGGGGCACACACCTTACCCAGCCCAGCGGCGCATTCCGGCCGATGCTGGCTTCATGGTCGAGTAGGAAGACGGGAATGACCACTTCGCCGAAAACACTGGATCGGTTTCGAAGGTTCGCAACTGTGAACGAGCTTGCGGTGGCGCTGCGAGGCGTTTCCCTGCTGCTCGCGTTCTGCGCAGCCTCAACAGTCGCCGCTTGTGGACCCGAGTATGATCCCCTCACCCGCTCCGAGGTCTGGCATCCGGATCACTCGAATCGCGCCAACCTCACGATGCAGGTGGCCAATCCGTCCGACCTGGTTCGCGGGACTGGTACTACGACCAGCGACGGCATGCTCGCTGCCGCAGCCGTCGACCGCCTACGCAACGACAAGATCAAGAAACTTCCTGCCGCCGACATCTCGCAGCTCAGCGTGTCGCAGGCCGGGGCGAACAACACGGCGGGAGGCCAGTAGGCATGGCTTCGAACACCATGACCACTCCCCAGGCCGATTCCGGCCACAAGACCGGGGATCGGGCCATGGTGCTCGGCTTCGTCACCGACGCGGACAGCGAGAATGCCATTCGCGACGGTATGGCCGAACTGGTGCCGTCGATCCAGATCAAGCGCAATTCCATCCGGCAGGCGACCGCCCTGCTGCGCAAGCTGCCCAGCCCGGAAGTCCTTATCGTCGACATCACGGGCGAAGACGCGCCGCTTGCAGCACTGCACGACCTTTCGGAAGTGGTCGAACCCAGCACCCGCGTTTTGGTCGTCGGCGACCGGGCGGATATGAACTTCTATCGTTCGCTTACGCGCGACCTGGGAGTCGCCGAGTACCTCTATAAGCCGCTTGCCAAGGAGATGGTCGCGCGCATGTTCGGGCCGGCCTGCATGCAGCGCCCGGTGACGAGTGGCGCGCTACAAGGCGGCCGGATCGTAGTTGTAAGCGGCGCATGTGGTGGCGTCGGCACCACTACGATAGCGTCGAACCTCGCCTGGTATCTCGGCGAAGAACTCAAGCGCCATACGCTGCTGTTCGATCCGGATATCTACACCGGTAACGCCGCCATGATGCTCGGCGGCCGTACCGGGACAGGACTCCGCCTTGCGCTGGAAACGCCGTCACGTATCGATGAATTATTCGTCGAACGCGCGTCGCAGCCGATTTCCGAGCGCCTCTCTGTACTTGCTGGCGATGAGAAGGTCACCGAGACAGCAGACATTGCCGAAGGCGCCGGACGTGCGCTGCTGGGCGCACTTCGCCGACGCTATAATTTTGTTGTCGCCGACGTGCCCTCCTCGCCGGTCCCGATCTACCGCGAACTGCTGATGCTCGCCCATCAACGCGTCCTGGTTATGGATCCAACCCTCGCCTCGATGCGCAACGCCCTGCGGTTGCTGGCGCTGCCGACCGGGCCCGACCAGGTACGCCGCGCCATCATCGTCCTGAACCGGCTGGGTCAGCCAGGTAGTCTGACACGGCCGCAGATCGAAGAGGCCCTGGAAATGACGGTCGACCTCGTCATTCCCTACCAGCCGCGACAGGTCGGCTCCGCAGCCACGCTGGGGACACCCGCCAGCAGTGTAGGCGGCGGGTTTCGCAACGGTATCCTCGCTCTCGCACGGGAGGTGGCGTTTGTCAGCGATGGCGCGCCGCTCCTTAATGGGTCCGGTGTGATCGACAGATTCCGCCTCGGCAAGCTGCTCGCCAAGATCTCCGGGCGCGGCGAATGAACGCGACCCCGATGTTTGGCCGCCGCCGCTCGGAAGAGGACAGCGCCTCCAAGGCGCTGCCGCCTCCGGCGCCTTCGCAGCCGGTCGCCCCGCCGATGCCCAGCGCGTCGACGTCGGATCAGCTCACCGAGCTCCGAGCGCTTGCGTTGTCGCAGCTCGATCCTGCCGCGGCCGCTGCACTTCCACCGGATCGCCTGTCACCTGAAATTGAGAAGCTCGTCGGCGATATCGCAAGCGAACGCCGGATACAGCTGAATGCACGCGAGCAACGCCAGTTGGCGGCGGAACTCGTGAACGACATGCTGGGGCTCGGCCCGCTTCAGCCGCTCCTCGACGATGACAGCATCGCCGACATCATGGTGAACGGCCCCGACCGGGTGTTTATCGAAAAAGGGGGGCGCGTCACGCTCTCCAACGTGCGCTTCCGGGATGCCGGTCATGTCGCCAACATCTGCCAGCGCATCGCAGCGGGCATCGGACGAAGGATCGACGAGAGCAGCCCAATGGTGGATGCCCGTCTGATGGACGGCAGCCGTGTCAACATCGTGTTCCCGCCTCTGGCACTCGATGGTCCGTATGTCTCCATCCGAAAGTTCACCAAGCGCAAAATGGATTTTGCCCGCCTGGTGCAACACGGAAGCCTCACGCCGCAGGTCGCACGCGTGCTGGAAATCGCAGGGCGCGCCCGCCTCAATGTCATCATTTCAGGCGGCACGGGGTCAGGCAAGACGACGCTGATGAACGCGATGTCGCGAATGATCGACCCAACGGAGCGCGTCATCACCATCGAAGACGCGGCAGAACTGCAACTGCAGCAGCCCCACGTCGTACGCATGGAGACCCGGCCAGCAAGCCTTGAAGGACGCGGCGAAATTACCCAGCGCGATCTCGTGCGCAACGCGCTGCGTATGCGTCCCGACCGCGTTATCATCGGTGAGGTGCGTTCATCCGAAGCCTTCGACATGCTTCAGGCAATGAACACCGGCCATGACGGCTCGATGTCCACTATCCACGCCAACAATACGCGCGATGCCATCACTCGTATCGAGAACATGGTTCAGATGGGCAACATGGGCCTGCCCAGCAAAGCCATCAAAACGCAGATCGTGGGCGCCGTCGACATGATCCTTCAGGTGGAGCGTCATCGGGACGGTGGTCGACGCGTGACACAGGTAACCGACGTTGTCGGCCTCGAAGGCGACGTCGTCATTCTCAACGATATTTTCCAGTTCGAATTTACCGGCGAAACGCCGGATGGAACGAAACTCATCGGCGGCTACAAGATGGGCCGTGGGCGGCCCAGCTTCTGGGAACGCCTGGTCTACTTCCAGATGGACCGCGCGTGGGTGGCTGCAATGGAAGAGACGAACTGGTGACGCATAATGCGACATGGCTGATGCTGGGGGGCCTCACCTGCCTGATCGGCCTCTGCGTGACCGGTATGCTCGTGTTGCAGCAACAGAAGCGCGACAGGCTCTGGGCCGAGCGGCGCGAGGTCACGATCGGTGGCTATCTAAAGCCGAAAAGCGGTGCCGCACCGACGCTGATGCTGGCGCCACGCAATACGCGCCGCAAGACCGACGTCACCTCGCAAATCGCCAGCATCTTCAAATGGCGCGAGGACAGGCGGGAACAATATCCAATAACCTGGTGGGGGGCTGCCCTCGTCATGCTCGGGCCGGCGACCATCGGGGGATTGCTGGCAACGAAAGTTCTCGGCGTATCGGGCTGGCTTGCGGTTCCGCTTATCGACATCATGCTGACACGGACCTACCTAGGTTGGGCAGTTGAACGCGTTTCAAAAGCGTTGCTCGCCCAATTTCCTGACGCACTCTCCATGATCGCACGTTCTGTTCGCGTCGGCGTCCCCCTCGCCGAGTCGATCCGTGTCGTGGCCCGTGAAGGACAGGCGCCTACCCGAGACGAATTCGCCAAGGCGGCCGACGCCGTGGCGATCGGCCTCGATCTCGAGGTGGCCCTGGTGGAAATGGCCGAGCGCAATGAGCTTGCCGAATACCGGTTCTTCGCCACCGCGCTCACGCTGCAAAGCCAGACAGGTGGCGGACTCACCGAGACTCTCGACACGCTCGCAGATACCATTCGCAAGCGCGAGGCCGCCCGTAAACGCGGCAACGCCCTCGCCTCAGAAGCGAAAACCAGCATTTACGTCCTTGTCGCGCTTCCAATCGTCACAGGCATTGCTCTTTTCCTCACCAATCCGGAATATATCGGTATTCTTTTCACCACTAGCGGCGGCAACAAGCTGCTGGCGCTTGCCGTCTTCATGTTGTGCGCTGGACTTTTCTCGATGCAGCAGATCATTAAGCGCTGCCTATCCTGAGCTTCACCCATCTTGCGGCATCACGCCCCGAACACGTGAGGTTGGCTGTTGCCATTCACCATTTGGAATTGAAAGGCGGACTTGCATGATCACTCCTCTCCCAATTCCACTTCCGGTTCTTGGCGGCATTGCACTCAGCTTCGTGGCAGCGTCATATTTTCTTCTTCGGGCCATCGATCAGCAGGAGCGGGTACGCACGCGCATCACAAGAGCGGTCGGGCCGGATTCTGGGCCGGTCATCGAACAACGCCGTGATACCGTCCGGCTGTTCGATCTGGTCGCGAAATTTGGCGCGGCGCTCGCAAAAAGTGGCATCCTGTCGGATACGACCAGGCGTCAGCTCGAACAAACGATTTCGCAGGCCGGCCTTCGCGGTAGCCGCGTCTTCGGCATGTTCATTGGCAGCAAAGTTCTGCTCATGCTGGGATTGCCGGTTGTCGCCTATCTGATCATCGGCAACGCGGGACTTAAAACGACAACTTTTTATGCCATAATGGGCGGTTCGTTCGCAGCCGGCATGCTGACACCCGACTTCATCATCAAGCAGATGCGCTCGCGGCATCTGAAAAAAGTGGAGCGCGGCCTGCCTGATGCTCTCGATATGATGGTGATCTGTGCGCAAGCCGGTCTCGGCCTGGAAAATGCCATCGAACGCGTGGCACAGGAATTCATCTTCGCCAACATGGCCGTCGCGACGGAGCTTGCGATATGCTCCAGTGAAATGCGTATCGGGACGGACCGGCGCCTGGCACTTCTTGCACTGGGTGAGCGTACGGGCATCGACCAGATGCGCCGTCTGGCTGGAACGCTGATCCAGACAATGCAGTTCGGAACGCCCCTCAGTCATGCCTTGCGTGTTCTGGCGTCGGAAATGCGTTCTGATAACCTAACCAAGTTCGAGGAGCGCGCGGCACGCCTGCCGGTGTTCCTCACGCTCCCGATGATCATCTTCATCCTTCCGTGCGTGTTTATCATCGTTGGTGGTCCCGCGGGGCTATCGATCGTCGAGACGCTAGGAAGTGCCACCCCTCATTGAAGGCAAAAACATGTCCGCATTGCGCCGCGCGACCGCTTCGCTTCTTTCCACCTGCGCCTTACTGGCTCTCGGAGGTTGCGTCTCTCATCAGCCGGCGCAGATCAGCGGCGATCGCCCGAGCCTGAAAGCCGCGCGAGAGGCGCTTGCCGCAGGATCAGCCGGAACGTCGCTGGCCATCGCCCGGGGCGTATTGTCTTCCCTGCCCGACAACGTTCCCGCGCTGACGCAGGCAGGTGATGCAGAAGTCGCCCTCGAAGACCACATTGCGGCTGAAGCCGACTACAAGCACGCACTGTCCTTGTCGCCGACCGACGTGCACGCGCG